>CADCUA010000361.1 GCA_902805755.1 uncultured Lysobacter sp. | reverse complement strand
GCGGCCGCGACATTGTTCACCAGTGCGACGTGCGGGCGCGCGATGTCCGTGAGATAGGCGATGTCGCCCGGCTTGCCGGCGCCCATTTCGTAGACCGCGTACTGCGCGTCTTCGGGCGCGGCGATCACCGCCAGCGGCAGGCCGATCTCGTTGTTGCGATTGCCCGGATTCGCATACGCGCGGCCGGCGCACTGCAGGATCGAGAGCAGCAGCGTCTTGACGCTGGTCTTGCCGTTGCTGCCGGTGACCGCGGCGACGCGTGTTGTGCGATCGCGCTGCACAGCAGCCGCCAGTTCCGCCAGCGCTCGCTCGGTGTCGGCAACGACGACCTGCGCGAGCGGCGCATCGATCTCGCGCGAAACCAGCGCCGCGGCGACGCCCGATGCGGCGGCCGTGGCCACGTGGTCATGGCCATCGAAACGCTCGCCCTTGAGCGCGATAAACAGCGCTTCGCCTGCGGCGTCCGATGCGAGGCTGCGCGTGTCGGTGACGACGGCGGCGATCTGCACGTCTTCACCGACGAGGCGGCCGCTCGTCGCGGCGGCAATATCGGACAGCCGCATCGGCTTCATAGTTTCGTCTCCAGCGCCGCGCAGGCGATGCGCGTGTCGTCGAACGGCAGTTGCACGCCGTTGACCTCCTGGTAGGCCTCGTGGCCCTTGCCGGCGATCAGCACCACGTCATGCGCGCCGGCCTGCGCGATCGCGACCGCGATTGCGGCAGCGCGGTCACGCTCGACCAGCACGCCGGCGAGATTGGAGAAACCGGCCACGATGTCGGCCACGATCGCATCGCCATCCTCGCGCCGCGGGTTGTCATCGGTGACGATCACGACTTCGGCGTGGCGTTCGGCGATCTCCGCCATCTGCGGGCGCTTGCCGCGATCACGCTCGCCACCGCAGCCGAACACGCAGATCAGGCGCGCGGCCGTGTGTGCGCGCAGCGAGGCCAGTGCCTGCTCCAGCGCATCGGGTGTATGGGCGTAATCGATAACAACGAGCGGGCGCGCGCCGTCGCCACCCAGGCGGTTCATGCGGCCGTGGATCGGCTGCAGCTGCGACAGGGTTGCGGCGATCTGCGCAGGCGCTTCGTCCAGAGCGTACAAGGTGCCCGCGACCGCGAGCAGGTTGTCGACATTGAAACGACCCAGCAACGGCGAGCGCACGCGGTGGCGCTGCGCGCCGGTAACGAGGTCGAATGCGATGCCCGAGGCATCGAGCTGCAGCGCATCGGCGCACAGAGACGCGGCCGCGTCGCCACGCGAGCTCAGGCCGATGCCGCGCACCTGCGCGGGAAGCGCCGTGAACAGCTCGCGACCGTACGCATCGTCGAGGTTGATTGCCGCCGCACGCAGGCCCGGCCACGCGAACAGCCGCGCCTTCGCAGCGCCGTAAGCCGCCATGTCGCCGTGGTAATCGAGATGATCGCGCGTGAGATTGGTGAATACCGCGACGTCGAAATGCACGCCATCGACGCGACCCTGGTCGAGGCCGTGCGAGCTGACTTCCATCGCCACCGCCTGCGCACCGGCGTCGTGCAGCTCAGCTAGCAGCGCATGCAGGCGCAGCACCAGCGGCGTGGTGAAACCGGTCGCCACGGCCTCTCCGTACAGGCCCGCGCCGAGGGTGCCAATCGTGCCGGCCGTGCGGCCCTGCAGGCTCCACGCCTGCGCGAGCAGCTGCACGGTGGAAGTCTTGCCATTGGTGCCGGTCACGCCGACCACGGTCATCGTTTCGGTCACGCGGCCGTGGAACAGATCGGCCAGTTCGCCCAACCGTGCGCGCAATCCCGGCACGGGCACGGCGTCCGCAGGCGGCGCGAGGTCTTGCGGAGCCGGCGGTTCGAACAGCACTGCGGCCGCACCGGCCGCGCGCGCCTGCTCGGCATAGGTCAGGCCATGCGCGCCGAAGCCTTCGATCGCGACGAACGCATCGCCCTCGCGCAGCTCGCGACTGTCCTGCACCAGCCCGGTGACGCACAGGTCCGACGCGATGCCTTCGAGATCGGGCAGCAATTCGCTCAGTCGCATCGCTCGGCTCATGGCATGGCCTCCGGCACCGGAGCCGGCAGCGGCAGTGCCGCGGCCGTGATCGCCGCAAGCTGCGTGGACGCCGGCAGCACCGGCGCGCCGCTGACAGGGCGGCCGCCGTTCGCCTTCAGACGCTTGACCTCGGCATCGGCCTGCGCCGCCAGCCAGGTGTCGATATCGTCCGGCGCCACGTCCATCAGACGCAGCGAACCTTCCATCACGCTCTTGAACACCGGCGCCGACACCAAGCCGCCGAAATAGCCCTTCGCGGGATCCGGGTCGTTGACCACGACCACCATCGAAAAGCGCGGGTTGTCCACCGGCACCACGCCGGCGAAGAACGAGATGTAGCGGCGCGAATAACCGCCCGTGGCGTTGAACTTGCGCGCCGTGCCGGTCTTGCCGGCAACGTGGTAGCCCAGGATCGCCGCCTGCGTCGCGGTGCCACCCTTCTCGGTCACCGTCTGCATCATCGCCATGATCTGGGCCGCGATCTTCGCGTCCAGCACCTGCCGGCTTTCGCTGCGTTCGCCCTTGACGTACGTCGGCGTGATCAGCTTGCCGCCGTTACCCAGCGCCGCGTACGCCATCGCGATCTGCAACGGCGTCGCCGACAGGCTGTAGCCGTACGACATCGTCTGCTTCATCGTCCCGTCCCAGCGCGACGGCGGTATCAGCACGCCAGACGATTCGCCCGGAAAGCCGCTGCCG
>CADCUA010000360.1 GCA_902805755.1 uncultured Lysobacter sp. | reverse complement strand
TGCAGTTGTCTTTCATCCAGTCCCGATACTGAGCGCGCTGCGCCAACATCCGCTCGCACCGCTCCCCATTCGCTGTTCCCGCCTTCAACTCCCCGCCTTTCTTAACGAATGTTCAGCCTACCCATCCGCATTTACTGGGAAGATACCGACGCTGGCGGGGTGGTCTACCACGCGCAGTACGTCGCTTTCATGGAACGCGCGCGCAGTGAATGGATGCGCACGCAGGGTCATGCGCAGGATCGCCTGCGTACCGATCAGGACCTCGTGTTCGCGGTGCGCGCGATCACCGTGGATTTCCTCAAGCCCGCGCGCCTGGACGACGAATTGCAGGTGGGCGTGCAACTGCGCGAATGCCGGCGTGCGAGCCTGGTGTTTTCGCAATCGATCCATCGCGGCGACGGGCTGCTGCTGACCGCCAGCGTGCGGATCGCGGCGCTGGATGCCACCGGGTTCCGGCCGCGTCCCATCCCGCAACCGCTGTTTGATGAACTCAAAGCCCTTGAACACGACCCGCGTCAGCCGCGCTGACGGGGCATGGAGATACGAAGGATGATGTCACTGCTCGTCGCGATGCAGGCCACACAGGTCGAAGCACTGCCCGAAGAAGCCGTTACCGCCACGCAGGCCGCCGGTGCTGCAGCGGCCGCGGCGCCGGCGCAAACGCTGGACCTCTTGGAGCTGGTGATGAAAGCCAGCCTGCCGGTGCAGTTCATCATGCTGCTGCTGGTCGTCGCGTCGATCGCCTCGTGGGTGATCATCTTCCGCAAGCGCGCCGTGCTGCGCCGCGCCGCGCGCGAGGCCGAGCAGTTCGAGGAGCGCTTCTGGTCCGGCGCCGACATGTCCAAGCTCTACGCGGGCGTGACCGAGCGCGGTCGCGCAATCGATGGCACCGAAGCGATCTTCGAAGCGGGTTTCCGTGAATTCAACCGCGTGCGCCAGCGCCGTGGCGTCGATGCGCGTGCACAGCTCGAAGGTGCGCAGCGCGCGATGCGCGTGGCCACCTCGCGCGAGCTCGACGGGCTCGAGCACAACCTCGAACTGCTTGCGAACATCGGTTCGACCTCGCCGTACGTGGGCCTGGTCGGCACGGTGTTCGGCATCATGGTGACGATGAATTCGCTGCTTGCGAGCAGCCAGCAGGTCGGCATCAAGGACGTCGCGCCGGGCATCTCCGAGGCGCTGCTCGCAACCGCGATGGGCCTGTTCGCCGCGATTCCCGCTGTGTGGGCGTACAACCGGTTCTCCAACGGCGTCGAGCGCCTTGCCGTGCGCTACGAGTCGTTCGCCGAGGAGTTCTCTTCGATCCTGCAGCGGCAGGCGCACCTGGACGACGCCTGATGCATGTCGCGCCGGAGCGGTGCGTACGTCGCTCGACGTCCGCCCGCGGCCGCATCGCCACGCGCTCCCGCGTAATCCGGAACCGGAGATCCACTGAATGACCGCCTCGTCCGTGCGTCGTCGCCACAAGCGCAAACTCAAGTCCGAGATCAACGTCGTCCCGTATATCGACGTGATGCTCGTGCTGCTGGTGATCTTCATGATCACCGCGCCGCTGCTGAACCTCGGCGTGGATGTGGACCTGCCGAACTCGAATGCGCGCTCGATCAGCGCGGAAGTCGAGCCCGTGGTCGTGACCGTCTATGGCGACGGCAGCTACGGCCTGACCGTCAGCGGCGATGCGCAGCCGCAGCGCATGGGCGCCGAAGCGCTGCTCGCGCGCGTCAGCGCACTGCGCAACCAGAACGCGAAGGTGCCGGTGCTCGTGGCCGGGCAGGGCGATGCGCCGTACCAGCAGGTGATGGACGCGATCGATCTGCTGAGCCGCGCGAAGGTCGACAAGGTCAGCCTTCTCACCACGGCGAAGGGCGCGAAGTAATGCGCGAGACGCGCGCCGACACCACGCAGGCGTTCGTGCTCGCGCTGGCGCTGCACGCGTTGCTGTTCGCGCTGCTGTTCGTGGGCATGTGGTGGACGCGCGATACGGCGACCGCCGCCGCGGGCGGGGCAGTGGCGGCCGACATGGTGGACGTGGGCGATCTGTCCGCGTCGATGCAGCGCGCGCTGCAGGCCGACCCCGTGGCCGAGGCCTTGCCAGAGCCGACGCCGGAAGAAGAGCCGGTTCCGACGCCGCCGCAGCCCGAACCGGAACCGGTGCCGGAAGAGGCGATCGCGCCGCCGCAGCCGACGCCGCAGGACCTGCTCGCCGACCCGGACACCGAGACGCAGGAAGCCGTCGTCGAGCAGCCCACGCCGAAGCCGACGAAGGAAACCAGGCCGCAGGAAGCGAAGCAGCGCCAGGAGCAGGTCGACCTGACCGAGGAGCGCGAACGCCAGGAGCAGGCCGAGCAGCAGCGCCGGCAGGCGGAGAAGTCGGAAACCGAACGCCGCATCGCCGAAATCCGCCGCAAGCGCGCCGCGGCGGCGCGCGAGGCCGAGCTCGCCGAGCAGCGCCTGCAGCAACTGGCGGATGCGCGCTCGGGCTCGGGCCCGGCGGCCGAGGAAGCCGCGCGCGCCGATGCCGCGGCAAGCGCGCCCGGCGGTGGTGGCGACGACGCCGGCCTCAAGGCGCGCTACGCCGAGGCGCTGAAGGCGGCGATCACGTCCAAGTGGACGCGTCCCGATGCGGTGCAGAGCGGCGATGCCTGCAAGCTGGTGATCCGCCAGTTGCCGGGCGGCGAAGTCGTGGACGTGCAGGTCGCCTCACCGTGTTCATACGACGAGGCCGGGCGCCGCTCGATCGAGGCCGCCGTGCTCAAAGCGCAGCCGCTGCCGTATGCCGGATTCGAACCTGTGTTCCAGCGCAATCTGACCCTGAACTTCCGCGCGGACTGATCGCGCCAGCACGTATCCGTGGGCTGAACAAGACCGCTTGTGTTCAGCTTTGAGTGTGTATTCACAGTCGGGCTGTTAAGAATGCCCCGCTGTCGTCCCGGAATCGCCCATGAAACGCTCGCTCGCCTGGTTCGCCTCCCTGCTCGCCGTGCTGTTGCCGCTGTCGGCGTTCGCTCAGCAGCAGGGCCTCGAAATCGACATCGTCGGCGGCAACGCCGCGGCCCTGCCGATCGCGGTCGTGCCGATGCCCTACCAGGGCGGTGGCGCGGCGCCGCAAACGGACGTGGCGGCGGTGGTGACGGCCGACCTCAATCGCTCGGGCCAGTTCCGCGGCCTGCCGGTGGCTGACATGCCGGAACGGCCGACGCGCGGCAGCGACGTGCGGTATCCGACCTGGCGCGCACTCAACCAGGATTACCTCGTCGTCGGGCGCGTGATGGACGCAGGTAGCGGCCAGTACCGCGTGGAGTACGAGCTGTTCGACGTGGCCAAGCAGCAGCGGCTGCTGGGCTTCGCACTGACCGCGCCGGGCGGCGCGATGCGCGACGTCGCGCACCAGGTCGCCGATGCGATCTACGAAAAGATCACCGGCGTGCGCGGCGCGTTCTTCACCCGCGTCGCGTACATCACCGCGGTCGGTGCCGGGCGCAACGCGCGCTACGCGCTGATGGTCGCCGACAGCGACGGCTACAGCCCGCAGACCGTCGTGCGCTCGGCCGAGCCGCTGCTGTCGCCGTCCTGGAGCCCGGACGGCGCGCGCCTTGCGTATGTGAGCTTCGAAGGCGGCAACTCCTCGATCTACATCCAGACGATCGCATCCGGCGCGCGCGAGCTGGTCGCGAAGTTCCGCGGCATCAACGGCGCGCCGTCGTTCTCGCCCGATGGCCGCCGCCTCGCGCTGACGCTGTCGCGCAGCGGCAATCCCGAGATCTACGTGATGGACCTCGGCAGCCGTGCGCTGACGCAGCTGACGAACCACTTCGGCATCGACACCGAGCCGACCTGGAGCGCCGACGGCAGCCGCATCTTCTTCACCTCCGACCGCGGCGGCCGGCCGCAGATCTACCAGGTCGCGTCCAGTGGCGGCGGCGCCACGCGCGTGACGTTCCAGGGGACGTACAACGCGAGCCCGAGCGTCTCGTTCGACGGCAAGAAGATCGCCACCGCGCAGGGCGCGGGCAACAACTACCGCATCGCGATCATGGACAACAGCCTCGGCGCGCCGCGCTGGAATACGCTGTCGCCGGGTTCGCTGGACGAATCGCCGAGCTTCGCCCCGAACGGCGCGATGCTGCTGTACGCCGCACGCGAAGGCCAGCGCGGTGTGCTGTACTCGGTATCGACCGACGGCCGCGTGCGCCAGCGCCTGGTGCTGGCCGACGGCGACGTGCGCGAGCCCTCGTGGGGCCCGTTCCGCGCGCCGCGTTGATCCGGTTGACCGATCTTCCCGCTTCCGAATTCCCTTTCCGCCGCAGTCGAGGAACGACCATGAATCACCCCCGCTCCGCATCCGCCAGCAAGCTCGTGATCGCTGCCGTGATGTGCACCCTGGCTGTGGCCTGCTCGAAGAAGGTCAAGGAAGCCCCGCCGACGAACACCACGCCGAGCACGCCGCCGGCCGCGACGACGACGGATACCGGCCCGACCGCGGCCGGCGCGTACGGTCCGAACGATCTGGACACCGACGCCTGCCTGCGCCAGCGCATCGTGTACTTCGACCTCGACCAGGATGCGCTGCGTCCGGAGTTCCAGGCGGTCGTGACCTGCCACGCGAAGTACCTGCGTGATCGCCCGTCCTCGCGCATGAACCTCGAAGGCAACGCCGACGAGCGCGGCAGCCGCGAGTACAACCTCGGTCTCGCCGAGCGCCGTGGCAATGCGGTTTCGTCCGCGATCCAGGCCAGCGGCGGTTCCGGCAACCAGATCAACGTGGTGAGCTACGGCGAGGAGCGTCCGGTCTGCACCGAGTCGGGCGAGGATTGCTGGGCCCGCAACCGTCGCGTCGAGATCATCTACAACGCCCGCTGATAGCGGCTGGACGCAATGCGAAAGACCTTTTGCACCACCCTGATCGCGGCGGCCCTCGTGGCCGCCGCACCCGTATCCGCCCAGCGCGCGAGCCTGGCCGACCGCGTCGCCGTGCTCGAACAGCGCGCGGCCACGCCGCAGGTCAACACCGACCTGCTGAACCAGATCACGCAGATGCGCGGTGAGTTGCAAGCGCTGCGCGCGCAGGTCGAGGAGCTGCAGCAGCTCAACGAGCAGCTCAAATCGAGCGCGCGCGTGCAGTACCTGGACCTGGACGGCCGCATCGAGCGGCTGGAAAGCGGCAGCGGCGCTCCCGTGTCGACGCCGCCTGCGACGCGTGCGCCGGCCCCGGCGGCAACGAAACCCGCGAGCCCGACGCCGGCCTCGACCGCGCCGGGCAAGGCGACGACGCCTGCCGCGCCCGCACCCGTGCCTGCCGCGGGCGAACGCGCCGCGTACGAAGCCGCATTCGCGCGGTTGAAGGCCGGCGAGTATGTCGATGCGGCGCGGCAGTTCGCAGCGTTCGTGCAGGCCTATCCCGCAGGCCAGTACACGCCGAACGCGCTCTACTGGCTGGGCGAGAGCTATTACGTCACGCAGAACTACACGCTCGCGCTGTCGCAGTTCCAGGCGCTGCTCGACCGCTATCCCACGCACGACAAGGCGCCGGGTGCGCTGCTCAAGCTGGGCCTGTCGCAGGCCGGGCTCAAGCAGGATGCGGCCGCGCAGGAGACGCTGCGTCGCGTCGTCGAGCGCTACCCGAACACCGACGTCGCCCGCACCGCGAGCGACCGGCTCAGCGCGATGCGGCTGGGCACGCTGCGCTAGCATCTTTCAGCGATGGCCGCGGCCGGGCAAGGTCCGGCCGCGGCCATCGGCTAAAATCGCGGCATGAACACCCTCGCGCCCGAGGCGTCCGCCGCATCGGCCGATCGCCTCAAGCTCACCGAAATCTTCCTCTCGCTCCAGGGTGAGGCCCGCAGCATCGGCTGGCCCACGGTGTTCGTGCGCCTGACCGGCTGTCCGCTGCGCTGCACGTACTGCGATACCGCGTATGCATTCCACGGCGGGCAGTGGTGGGAGATCGATTCGATCCTTGCCGAAGTCGCGCGCCATGGCGCCCGCCACGTGTGCGTGACCGGCGGCGAGCCGCTCGCGCAGAAGCGTTGCATCGGCCTGCTCAAGCGACTGTGCGACGCCGGCTACGACGTCTCGCTGGAAACCTCCGGCGCGATCGATATCGCCGACGTGGACACGCGCGTGTCGCGCATCGTCGACATCAAGACGCCCGGCTCGGGCGAACTGCATCGCAACCACTGGGCGAACATCGCGCAGCTGACGCCGCACGACCAGGTCAAGTTCGTGATCTGCTCGCGCGAGGATTACGACTGGGCGAAGTCGGTGCTGGCCGAGCACGCGCTGGCGTCGCGCTGCGACGTGCTGTTCTCGCCCAGCTTCACGCAGATATCGCCGCGCGAGCTCGCCGACTGGATCGTCGCCGACCGCCTGCCCGTGCGCTTCCAGCTGCAGCTGCACAAGATCCTCTGGGACGACGAGCCCGGGCGCTGAAGCGCGCTGCGGTCACCGGCATCGCCCGCACTGCCGCGCGATGCGCAACCATCCACTCCACCCATCCTTGAGCGTTGCGCAATGAATGCCCCTGTCTGCCTTAGGCCCGCCGTCGTCCTCGTGTCCGGCGGCATGGATTCCGCCGTCGTCATCGCGATGGCGCGCGAGCAGGGCTTCGCGGTGCACGCATTGAGTGTGCGTTACGGGCAACGGCACACGTCCGAACTCGATGCGGCCGATCGCGTCGCGCGCGAGCTCGGCGCCGTCGCGCACAAGACCGTGAACGTGGACCTGCGCAGCATCGGCGGCTCGGCGCTGACGGACGAGGCGATCGGCGTGCCGATGGACGACGACGGGCACGCGATCGGCAGCGACGCGCGCAAGGACGACATCCCGGTCACGTACGTGCCGGCGCGCAACACGATCATGCTGTCCGTCGCGCTCGGCTGGGCGGAGGTGCTAGGCGCCGCGGACATCTTCTGCGGCGTCAACGCGGTCGATTACTCGGGTTATCCCGACTGCCGGCCGGAGTTCATCGCCGCGTTCCAGCACCTGGCGAACCTCGCCACGAAAGCAGGCGTCGAAGGCGCCGGGCTGCGCATCCACGCGCCGCTGCAGCACCTGAGCAAGGCCGACATCGTGCGCGAGGGCCTGCGCCTGGGCGTGGACTTCGCCCAGACCGTCTCGTGCTACCAGGCCGACGCCGAAGGCCGCGCCTGCCGCCATTGCGACGCCTGCCGCCTGCGCGCCGAAGGCTTCGCGGCCGCGGGTGTGGCCGACCCGACGCGCTACGCCTGATTCGCCGGTCCGGCCCGGGCGTGTGCAAGGCGCTGCCACCCGGTGGATTGAAGCGGGGCGGAAAGCAGCCGGCGCCACAGGTGCCTGCCGCGCCGCTTCGCGCTAGAATGCCGGCCCCGGCGCGCAGCCGGGCCGCAGCAAGCGCTGCCCGTGGGTCGTTAGCTCAGTCGGTAGAGCATCGGACTTTTAATCCGCTGGTCGATGGTTCGAATCCATCACGACCCACCATCCGTTCACCGCGCCACGGCCGCTCCGCCGGCCGATCATGCCGTGTTGCGCCAGGCAATCCCCGCGAACGTCCGGACCAGGTACCTGTCCGGGGCGCGTCGCCTCGTTCAT
>CADCUA010000359.1 GCA_902805755.1 uncultured Lysobacter sp. | reverse complement strand
CCTGCGCGCGCAGCCGACGCGCGACCTCGTGCCCGCTCATCCCCGGCATGCCGATGTCGAGGAATACGATCTGCGGATCGAACCCGGCCACGACCTCGAGCGCCTCGGCGCCGCTGGATGCACTGAGCGCCGAATGGCCTTCCAGCTCGAGCATCATGGCCAGCATTTCGGCGGCATCGACGTTGTCGTCGACAACCAGCGCACGCAGGCATCTGGACGGCCCGGCAGGCGCCGGCAAGACCTGGTGCGGATGCTCCACATCCGCGGCGAGTGGGAGCGTCACGGTGAACGTACTGCCAAGCCCGAGGCCGTCGCTATGAGCTGAAACGGTGCCGCCGTGCATCTCGACCAGTCGCCGCGCGAGTGCAAGGCCGATCCCCAGGCCACCCTGCGCTCTGTCCAGCGTGCGGTTGACCTGCGCGAACATGCCGAACACCTCGCCGATCGCATCCGGCGGAATGCCCATGCCCGTGTCGCTCACCCGGACAATGGCGCAGCCGCCCGCCGGTTCGACATCCAGGCGGATCAGGCCGCCATCGGGCGTGTATTTCGCGGCGTTGGTCAGCAGGTTGCCCAGGACCTGTGCGAGCCGGGTCGGGTCGGCGTCCACCCAAAGGGTCTGTTCCGGCAACGACACTTCGAGATGGTGTTTTGCGCCTTCGATCAGAGGGCGCGTTGATTCGACCGCCGCGCGCGCGGCCTCCTGCAGGGTCATTCGCTCGCGCTGCAGGACGACCTTGCCGCTGGTGATGCGCGATACGTCGAGCAGGTCGTCGATCAGCCGCACCATGTGTCCGAGCTGCCGCTCCATCATTTCGCGGATCGCGCGTGCCGCCTGTTCGTCCCGCGTCAGGTTCAGCACCTGCAGGCCCGTGCGGATCGGTGAAAGCGGATTGCGCAACTCATGCGCGAGCGTTGCTAGGAACTCGTCCTTGCGACGATCCGCGGCACGTAGCGCTTCTTCAGCCTCGCGCCGTTCGGTGATGTCGATCGTCGCGCCGATGAAACCAAGGAATTCGCTGCGCGCGCCGTGGCGTGGCCTGCCCGTGGCGAGCATCCAGCGATGGGCGCCGTCCCAGCGCAGTGCACGGAATTCGCAGCGGAACGGTTCGTGGTTCTCCGTGGCCGCCTTGAGTGCGGTCTGCACGCCCGACCGGTCGTCCGCATGCACGACGTCGAGCCAGCCCGCGCCGAGTTCGACCTCCGGCAGCCGCCCGGTGAATTCGGACCATCGACGACTGACATAGCTCCAGTCGCCGTCGGCTTCGGCGACCCAGATCATCATCGGCGCGGTGTCGGCCATCTGGCGGAAACGGGCCTCCGATTCGCGAAGAGCGGCAACCGCCTTCGCGCGCTCGATCGCCGGACACAGTCGCGCGACGATCTCGCGCATCAGCTGCATTTCGTCCTTGCGCCAGTCGCGCGGCGTGCCGGATGCAACGGTCAGCGTTCCCGCGAGCCGCCCCTCCGTCACATACGACGCGGCGGCGAGTGCCGCGGTGCCGTAGGGCAGGTAATTGTCCGCGTGCGACGCGGTCATCGGGTCGGTGCGCAGGTCGGCCACCGCGACCGCCTCGCCCGAGGCCAGCGTTGCGCCGAGTTCGCTGGCGAAGAAGTCCCGCGCGTCGAACGTGCCCGACACGCGCGGTGCGCCATTCGTCCACTCGTGCATGGTGCGGATGCGACCGTGCACGATGTCGATATCCGAAAGTGTGCAGCGCAACAGCTCGAAGTACTCGCCAACCAGCCGCAGCCCGCCCTCGGCGATTTCCTCCGCGCTCTGCGCGCGCGCGATCACCGCGTCCAGCTCCACGAGGAAACGTGCGTTCGATTCAGTGCGCTTGCGCGCCGTGATGTCCGTATGGGTCTGCAGCACCGACACGGGGCGGCCGAGCACATCGCGGTTCAATGCCCAGCGGGCATGCACGACGATCGCCGAGCCGTCGCGGTGCTGCTGCCTGATTTCCCCCGCCCATCGATCAGTGCGCAGCAGTGTTTCCTCGACGCTGTGATAGCCACTGTAAAATTGCGAATGCAGCAATGCTCGTGATACCCGTCCGATGACCTGCTCGCGCGTGTAGCCGTACATCTCCTGCGCGCCATCGTTCCAGTAGCTGATGTGGCCCTGCATGTCGCGGATGATGACCGCGTCGCTCGTCAGGTCGAGCAGGCGCGCCTGGTCGGCGAGCTGCCGTTCGCTGCGCTTGCGATCAGTGATATCGGTGATCGATCCCAGCATGCTCTGCGGATTGCCGTCGCCGTCGAACGTCGCGCGCCCGCGTGCTTCGATCCACACGGTGCGTCCGTCCGGACATACCAGCCGGAACACGGCTTCGAACAGTTCCGCGCCCTGCACCGCCTGCCAGAACGCGGCGCGCACGCCTGCCTGGTCCTCGGCGTGCACCAGTTGCATGACGCCGGCGCGGGTGTGGTCCACGGCGTCCGCGGTGAGCCCGGTCACGCGTGCGCATTCGGGGGAGAAGGTCATCTCTCCGGAGCGCATGTCCAGCTTCCACAGGCCGGTGTGCGAGGCGTCCAGCGCAAGTCGCAGGCGCGCCTCGCTGAGCATCAGCGCCTGTTGCGCCCGGCGCTCATCGGCGACGACCGCAAGTATCAGTGTTGCGGCGGCGATGATGGCAACGTAGACCTGCAGGTCCACGAAGCGCACGGCACGGCCGCCTTCCGCGAATGGGCCCGTGCCCGCGGTGGTACCCCACACGCCGAGCGCCGCGACGAGCAGCACAACGACCGTGGCGCCACGAAGTCTGAGCGACAGCGCGGCCCAGATCAGCGGGCAGAATGTGAGGAACGTAAACGTACGCTCGCCGCCCGGCGGCACGAACACCATAACGCCTATCGCTGCCGATAGCGCCAGGCATCCGATGAACTGCGCCCACCACCGGCGCGATCGCGGAACCCGCCCGCGTGACCATGCGAGCACCAACGGAGCGACGACAAGCGCGCCTGTCAGGTCGCCGAAAAACCAGTTGGTCCACAGAACACCGAGAGTCGATGCGCTCCCCATACCGCCCTGTTGCGCGGCGAAGGCACCCACGGTCGCGGCAATCACGCCGGAAAGCACGGACATGCCGACCAGCAGCAGCACATCACGGAATGAGCCCAGAGCCGGACTGAAGCGCGCGGTGCGCAGGACCCACGCGGCTACGGCCGCGGCAAGCGCGTTACCCGCCCCCATCACCCACAGCGGCCACATCGGATGTGCGCTGTCGTTGACCGTGAAAGCGACGACGGCGCCGAGCAGGATCGCCGGCCACAGGCGCACGCCTCCTAGGACCAGTGCCGCAAGCGCCACGCCGGCTGCCGGCCACACCGGCGACACCACCCCGTCAGCGAGCGACCACCGCAGGCCCACCCAAGCCGACGCAGCGTACGCCGCGGCCACCACGACCAGCCATACGATGTCGCGTCCGCCGGGACGCACGTAGCCCGACGTCGGACTTGGAGAGACCAGCGGTTCGATAGGGTCCGAAGTGGGCTGCACGGGGCGCCGCGGTTGCCGGGTTGGACAACTACGTTAACAGAGCATCCGCGGACCACCGCGAACGCGCGTGATCCGTGGGAGCCACGCGCACGATGCGATCAATCGTGACTGCGCGATGGTGCGCAGCGCCGACAGCGGGCTGCCGGCGTCGCGACATGCCGTCGGAAAGGTCTCTAACCGATCGCCTCCACCCTGATCCGGTAGACAGCCGTGTAGCGCTCGCCCGGCTGCACGATCGGAAGGCCCTGCCCCGTCACCAACGCATTTGCCGGAGCGACCATCGGCTCGAGCGAGATGTAGTCGATTGCCGGGGGCGCGTAGATCTGCGAATAGCGGTAGCCGCTGAGGAAATCGACACTGACGCGGCGCCCGGCGCCCGCGATCGACATCGTCGGGCTCGGCGTCGTGAGCGCGAATCCGTGGTCGAACGCGGTGTCGGCCAGCAGCCGGTCCACTTTCGGGTACGGCTCGCGCCGGCCGGTGGGCAACAGCAGTTCATCGAGTTCGATCAACTCCATCGGCGGAAGATCGAGTTGCCATTGCGTGCGCGACAGGCCGGGCAGGCCCAGCTGCGGGTGGTAACCGAAACTCACGGGCACGGCGTCACCGCCGGTTGCGATGACCGTGGTTTCGATCGTCAGGCCGGTGCCGTCCAGCGTTGCGCGGATCTCGACCTCGTGCTCGTACGGAAACACCTCGAGCAACTCGGGGCGGTTCCATGCCAGGCGCGAAACCAGCACGCTATCCGTGCCCTCGACCTGACGCCACTCGAGCTTCGACCAAGGCACACCGTGCACGATGACCTGGTTCCAGTCGCGCATTAGCCAAGGAGACTCGGGATCGAGCGTGACCGATTTGCCGGCCGCGGCATAACGCGGTGCGTCCAGCCGGTTCGCCCACGGATGCAGCAGTGGAATGCCGACCGATCGACCGCTTGCGGCCGCCTCTTCGAGGTCGTCGAGCAGCCGGAGGATCTCCGCCCCGCGATGTTTCAGTGAGATACCGAGCATGCCGTGCTCGGGACGGAACACGGCGACGAGGTCGCCGGCGGTCAGGGTGTGCGTGCGGTGCTCAGTCACGAAGCATCCTCCAGCTGTGGCACGAGTACACGGCCTGTCTGATCGGCCTGCGCGTACTGCAAAACGACCTCACGGCCCACGCGTGCCGCCTCGCCTGCACGACACAGCGCCACGCAGGCGCCGCCGAAGCCCGCGCCGGTCAGACGCGCGCCATACACGGAACCGTGCGCCTGCAGCAGCGCCACGAGGTGATCAAGCGCCGGTACCGACACTTCATAGTCGTCCCGCAGGCTCGCGTGCGATGCGTTCATGAGCTGTCCGAACTCTTCAGCGCTCACGCCTTCGACGGCCCGCAGCACGCGCGCGTTCTCGCTGACCACGTGCCGCGCGCGCTGGCGTAGTGGCTCCGGCAGTTGCTCGACCGACGCCGGGTCAACGACGTCGCGCAGTGACTCACGCCCCAGTTGCCGCGCGGCCTGCTCGCATTCAGAGCGTCGCTGGTTGTACGCGCTGGCCGCCAGCGAACGGCTGAGGCCCGAGTCCACGACCAGCAACTCCGCATCCGGCGGCAGCGAAACCAGTCGCCGCTCGAAACTGCGCGTGTCCAAAAACAGCATGCGCGTCGTATCGGCCAGGCTTGACGCCATCTGGTCCATGATTCCGCAGTTCACGCCGGCATGCTCGATCTCGGCGCGCTGCGCCATCTGCGCGATTCGCACGTCGTCGATATCAAGGGACAGCAGTTCACGCAGCGCACGCAGCACGGCCACTTCGAGTGCCGCGCTGGAGGACAGGCCCACGCCCATCGGCACGCTCGATTCGACATGGATGTCGAGCGCAGGCACTTGCACGCCCAAGGCCTCGACGCCTTTGAGGCAGCCGTAGATGTAGCTCGCGAAATGGTCGGACGGCGCCTGATCCATCGTGAAGCACGCCCGGGTGTCCAGGGACGCGGCGTGCACGACGAATTCCTCGCCACCGTTCAGCCGCATCTGCACGATGGTCTGCTGCGGGATTGCCGTCGGCAGCACGAATCCATCGTTGTAGTCGGTGTGCTCGCCCAGCAGGTTTACACGCCCGGGGGCCTGCGCACGCACGATGGGCGCCGCATTGAACACGCTCTCGAATGTGCTCATAGGGCGTCGATATCCACTTCGATCTGCTGCAGATCGCGCGCCTTGTCTTCCGGCAGCGCATCCATCGCGAACCAGCCGGCCGCGAGTTCCGTGCCTGCCAGGTATTTCAGCCGCTCACGTGTGCGGTACGGCGGGTAGAACTCGGCATGCAGGTGGGACTCCGGATGCGGCTGGCCATCGGTCGGCGCCTGGTACCACGCCATCAGATAGGGAAACGGGCGCTCCCACAGCCGGTCGAACTTCATCAGCACCGTCTTCAGCGCACGCGCCAGGTCGGCGCGTTGCTCATCGCTGAGGTCGCAGAACGTCGCGACGGGCTCGATCGGTGCAACCCAGACCTCGTACGGGTACTTCGCGCAGGCCGGGACGAACGCGACCGCGTGCTCGCCCGTGTACAGCATGCGTTCGCCCGACTTCATCTCCGCACGGATATGGTCCTGCAACACGCCACGGCCGTTCGCACGGTAGTAATCGCCCGCGACCTGTTGCATGCGTGCGGGAACCGGCGGCACCTGCGGATACGCATACAGCTGGCCGTGGGGATGGTGCAGCGTGACGCCGACCTCCGCGCCGCGGTTCTCGAACGGCAGCACGTACTGGATCGCGTCCACCTGCGCGAGCTTTTCCGTGCGGTCCGCCCATACACGCAGCAGCAACTCGATGTGCGCAAGCGACAACGCGCCCAGCGATGCCAGCCGGTCCTGTGTAAAGACCACCACCTCGCACTTGCCGACGCCAGGCGCGGTTTCCACCACCAGCGACGGCACCTCGTCCGCGCCCGGCGCGAGCGAGGGAAAGCGGTTGTCGAACACCGCCACGTCCCAATTACCCTGCGGCAGCTCGGTCGGGTTGGCCGGGTCCACGGTCACCGCCAGCGGGTTGTATTCCGGTGGCGGCAGGAAGGTGCGGTCCTGGCGATAAGCCGCGTACGTTACCCACTCGTCGCGCAGCGGGTTGCGTCGCAGGTGCGGCGAGCGGTTCAGTGGCTCGATGAACGGGCTGGGCGCCGGGCCGATGTCCTGCAGGGGCTGCAGGCCATACAGCGTCAGTGCCCGACCGTCCGGCTTGGTGAGTTCAAGCCGGTGCACTTACGCAGCCCCGGCGATATGCGTGCGCGAGATCTTGACCACTTTCGCAATCTCTTCCAGCGGAATCTTCGGCACGCGGTCCGCGGTCAACAGGCCATTCGCTTCCTGGAACGTATCGGTGAACTGCGTGTAGCAGTAACCGCTGAACAGCGCCGTGTGTGTGACCACTTCGATCAGGCTCTTGAAGCTGGCCGCGAACTCCTCCTCGGCCTCGGCCAGCGAGTAGCCCCAGATCTCCGGCACGCCCTTCTGCGGCGTTTTCTCGTACGCGATGCCCCCGAACTCGGTAAGCACGATGGGCTGGCCACGATGCGGGAAGCCGTCGAGCGTGAGAATGCGCCCACCCGGACGACGACGATCGAACAGGTTCTGCGGACTGACTTCCGGTCCGTAGCGCTGGCGCAGGTGGTCGGTGTTCGCGTCGTAGTCGTGGATACCGATGATGTCGGTCGCACTGCTCTCCCAGCCGTCGTTGCCGATGACCGGACGCGTGGGGTCCAGCGTCTTGGTCAGGTGGTACAACGCCGAGACCGCATGCTGCTGCGCACCCACGGTGGGCAGCTCGGGCACGCCCCATGACTCGTTGAACGGCACCCACATGATCACGCAGGGGTGGCTGTAGTCACGCTCGATGACCTCGCTCCACTCCTTGATCATCCGCTTGATCGCGGTCCGCGTGAAGCGGTAGGCCGACGGCATCTCTTCCCATACCAGCAGGCCCAGCTTGTCGGCCCAGTACAGGTAGCGCGGATCCTCGATCTTCTGGTGCTTGCGCACGCCGTTAAAGCCCATCAGCTTGGCCAGTTCGACGTCGCGCCGCAGGTG
>CADCUA010000358.1 GCA_902805755.1 uncultured Lysobacter sp. | reverse complement strand
GGCGGTCTACGCCGCGATCGCACTCGTCTGGCGTATCAAGCTGTGCGAGATACTCGCGATGGCCTGCGCACCGATCGGCGCCGCCTTTACGGTCATCACCCTGGCCACCGGCTCGATCTGGGGCAAGCCGATGTGGGGCACATGGTGGGAATGGGACCCGCGCCTGACCAGCGAACTCGTGTTGCTGTTCGTCTACCTCGGGATCATCGGCCTTTACAACGCGATCGACGATCGCCGTACCGCCGCGCGTGCCGCGGGCTTTCTCGCGATTGTCGGCGTCGTGCTGTTGCCCGTGATCCGTTACTCGGTGGAATGGTGGAACTCGCTGCACCAGGGCCAGACGATCCGCCTGTTCGGCCCATCGGCCATGGACCCGAGCATGGTCGGCCCGGTGGTCTGGATGGTGATCGGCACGAAGCTCTGGTTCGTCGGCGCGCTGCTCGCGCGCGCGCGGGCCGACAATCTTCGCCGCGAATCCGGCAAGAGCTGGGTCGCCCGGCTGGCAGCGGGACAACAGCCGTGAGCTACCAGAATTACGTAATCGCGGCTTACGCCGTGTTCGCCATCGTGCTCGGCTGGGATTACCTCGCCACACGTCTGCAGATCCGCCGCCAGCTGCGCATTGCGCAGCGGCGTGCCGCACGCGACACCACGCGCCCCGCCACCGGAGAACTCAAACGATGAACCCCGTCCGACGCCGCCGCCTGCTGTGGATCCTGGCGCTCGTGGCCGCCGCTGGCCTCGCAACAACGCTTGTCGCTTTCGCGCTGCAGCGGAACATGACGTATCTGTACACACCGAGCGAAGTGCTTCGCGGCGAAACCGGCCAGCAGGCGCGTTTCCGCCTGGGCGGCATGGTCGCCGCCGGATCGTTCGAGCGCACGCCCGGCTCGCTCGAGGCGCGCTTCAAGGTCAGCGACGGCGATGCCCTGATGCCCGTGGTCTACAACGGCATCCTGCCCGACCTGTTCCGTGAGAAGCAGGCCGTCATCGCGACCGGGCGCATGGAAGGGGACCGATTCGTCGCAGAGGAAGTGCTCGCGAAGCACGACGAGGCCTACATGCCGAAGGAAGTGGCCGACAAGATGGGCATGGCGCACAAGCGACATGATGTCGAGCCTGTCGCCGCGCCCGGCGCGTCACTGAACTGACGACGCCTCCATGCTTCCCGAACTCGGGCAGGTCGCGCTCGCACTCGCACTGCTCATTGCCGCGCTGCAGGCAGCGTTGCCCCTCGTAGGCGCGCACCGCGGCATCGATGCCTGGATGCACATTGCCCGCCCTGCCGCGTTCGCGCAGCTGGCGCTGGTGGCGCTGGCGTTCGCGATCCTCACCTGGGGATTCGTCTCGCAGGACTTCTCGCTCAAGTACGTCGCACAGAACAGCAACTCGCTGTTGCCGATGGTGTACCGCTACACCGCGGTCTGGGGTGCACACGAAGGCTCGCTGCTGCTGTGGGTATTGATCCTGGCGCTATGGACCGGCGCGGTCGCCTGCTTCTCACAGCGCCTGCCCTTGACCGTGATCGCGCGCGTACTGGGCGTGATGGGTCTGGTGAGCCTCGGATTTTTCGCGTTCCTGATCTTCACCAGCAATCCGTTCGAGCGCCTGCTGCCGGCCGGGGCGGAAGGACGCGACCTGAACCCGCTGCTGCAGGACCCGGGGATGATCATCCACCCCCCGATGCTGTACCTCGGCTACGTTGGCTTCTCGGTGCCGTTCGCCTTCGCGATCGCGGCGCTGCTGGACGGGCGCATCGATGCGCGCTGGCTGCGCTGGACGCGGCCGTGGACGAACGTCGCGTGGGCGTTCCTGACGTTCGGCATCGCCCTGGGCTCGTGGTGGGCGTACTACGAGCTGGGCTGGGGCGGCTGGTGGTTCTGGGACCCGGTCGAGAACGCGAGCTTCATGCCTTGGCTGGTCGGCACCGCGCTGCTGCATTCGCAGGCCGTCACCGAAAAGCGCGGAAGCTTCCGCGGATGGACGCTGCTGCTGGCCATCGCAACGTTCTCGCTGTCGCTGCTCGGCACGTTCTTGGTGCGCTCGGGCGTGCTGACCAGTGTGCATGCATTTGCTGCGGACCCGACACGCGGCCTGTTCATCCTGATCTTCCTCGGCATCATCGTGGGTGGCTCGCTGCTGCTCTACGCGCTGCGCGCACCATCGCTGGACGACGCGGGCGCACCGTTCGAAGCGAGTTCGCGCGAGACGCTGCTGCTGTTGAACAACCTTCTGCTATCCACCGCTTGCGCGATGGTGCTGCTCGGCACGTTGTACCCGCTGTTGGCCGACGCATTGTCGCTGGGCAAGATTTCAGTGGGCCCGCCGTACTTCGCGTTGATGTTCACGCTGCTCATGGCGCCGCTGGTGCTGCTGGTACCGTTCGGTCCGCTGACGCGCTGGCAGCGCGAGCAGCCCTCGCGCCCGCTTTCGATGCTGCTGCCCTGGGCAGGCCTCGCCCTGTGCGCAGCGATCGCGGCGTTCTTCCTCGCACCGCAGGGCCCGCTGAAGGTGGCCGCGGGTGTCCTCGGCGCGGCTTGGGTGGGCTTGGGAACGTTGCGCTTCGTCTGGTCACGCGTGCGCCAGGGCGGGCGCATGACCGCCGAGATGCTGGGCATGACGCTCGCGCATCTCGGGGTCGCGGTCTTCCTGCTGGGCGCGCTGCTGGTGGAAGGTCTGAACCATCAACGGGAACTCGCGGTGCGCGCCGGACAGGCCATCGAAGTCGGTCGCTTTACCCTGCGGCTTGATGGCGTCACCAAGCTGCAGGGCCCGAATTACACGGCAGACCGCGGCGCCGTAACCGTACTGGAAGATGGCGCACCGCTGGCCGTACTGCATCCCGAGAAACGTGCCTACCTCAGCGGCGGCCAGGTGATGACCGAGGCTGCGATCGAGCGCGGAATCACGCGCGATCTGTATGTCGCACTGGGCGAGCCGCTCGGCAACGATGCCTGGGCGCTTCGCGTGCACATCAAACCCTTCGTCCGCTGGGTCTGGGCAGGCGCGTTGCTGATGGTGCTTGGCGGCCTGGTGGCCGCGACCGACCGGCGTTTCCGCAATCGAAAGGACAGCATGTGA
This sequence comes from uncultured Lysobacter sp., assembly GCA_902805755.1. Lineage (GTDB taxonomy): Bacteria > Pseudomonadota > Gammaproteobacteria > Xanthomonadales > Xanthomonadaceae > Cognatilysobacter. The sequence goes on along the minus strand of CADCUA010000358.1, from coordinate 4,498 downwards.
TGGTCGAGACTACGCCCGGTCCCCGGCGCGGCGTGATGCGCTGGCTGCCATTGCTGATCGTCGCCGCGCTCGGCGCGTTGCTGTTCGCGGGTGTCATGCTCAGTCGCAATCCGGATCGCGACGCCCTGCCCTCGCCGCTGATCGGCAAGCCTGCGCCGGCCTTTTCCTTGCCTGTGCTGCACGAACCCGGCCGCAAGGTCAGCAACAGGGATCTTCGCGGCACACCGTATCTGCTTAATGTCTGGGGCAGCTGGTGCCCCGCCTGCCGAGACGAGCACCCGGTGCTGACGCGCTTCGCGGAAACGCGCCGCCTGCGCGTCATCGGCTTCAACTGGAACGACGAACCCGCCGATGCGCTTCGGTGGCTGGAGCAATTCGGCAACCCGTACTGGCTCGTATTGAGCGACCGCAGCGGCGAATCCGCGATTGAATGGGGCATCTACGGCGCGCCCGAAACGTTCCTCGTGGACGGCAAGGGCGTGATCCGTTGGAAGCACGTGGGCCCGATGACCGAGGCAACGATCCGCGACGAGCTGATGCCCCGGCTTGCGGAGATCGAGCGCGGATGAAACGCCTCTCCGCTGCAGTTCGTGCTGTTGACGCCGGCGGGCCACAGCGGCGCGGCTGGTCGTTCACACGGCTTGCGATGTTCCTGCTGATTGCAATGACGCTCTCGTGGGGTGCTGCGCTGCACGCGCAGCCGTCGAGCGATGCAGCACCGTTGGAGTTCGAGAATTCGCTCGAGGAAACGCGCTTCAACGCGCTTGTGAGCGAGTTGCGTTGCGTCATGTGCCAGAACCAGTCGCTCGCCGATTCGAACGCACAGATCGCCGTCGACCTGCGCCGCGAAGTGCTAACGCTCATACGAGAAGGTCGTGGGGACGAGGAGATCCGCCAGTTCCTCGTGCAGCGCTACGGCGAGTTCGTGCTGTACCGCCCACAGGTCGGAGCGAAAACCTGGCTCCTCTGGTTCGGCCCGGCACTGGTGCTCGCAGGCGGCGCGCTGCTCGTGTTCTCGACGCTGCGCTCCCGACGCGCAAGGCCTTCGAGCGAGTCGATCAACGACGAGCAGGAATGGTGACATGACGCTGTTCCTGCTCGCTGCTGCTGCACTGGTGTTGGTCACGCTCGGGCTCGTGACGCGCCCGCTATGGCGCCAGCGACCGCTGGCCGGCGCAGGAGTTGCGAGTGCCTTGGCGCTTTCGACCGTGCTTGTTTATTCGCTGGTGGGCACGCCCGATTCGCTCGATCCCGCCAGACGAACAGCACCCGCAACGATGGATGCCGCCATCGACCAGCTCGCAGCCGAACTCGCGCGTAATCCTGACCAGCCCGAGGGCTGGCGGATCCTCGCCCGTGCGTACGTAAACCAGGGCCGCCTGCAGGAGGCAAGCGCGGCGTATGCGCAGGCACTCGAGCGCGCACCCGACGCGGACGTTCTGGTCGAAGCAGCCGAAACACGCGCCCGCGCAGCGCCAGACCGCGCATTCGATGCGAAAGCGATAGCAATGCTCCAGCGCGCCCTCGACCTGCAACCCGGGCACCAGCGTGCACGCTGGTTTCTGGGCATCTCGCACCGCCAGGCGGGACGGCCAGCGGATGCCGCGCGCACCTGGGAGCCGCTGCTGGCCGCGGTAGACCAGAAAACCGGTGCAAGCCTGCGCGCGCAGATCGACGCGGCACGCCGCGATGCCGGGCTTCCCGCGTTGCCTGCCACGGCTGCGACGTCACGCAACGGTCTTGCAATCACCGTTGCACTCGCTCCGTCTGTGAGCGCACGCGTTGCGCAGGGCGCTTCGCTGTTCGTGATCGCACGCGTGCCCGGCACCGTCATGCCCGTCGCGGCCGAGAAGATCGCGCTCTCGCGTTTCCCGATGACGTTGACGCTCGACGATGCCGACAGTCCCATGCCGACGCGCAAGCTGTCGCAGCTTGATCGCGTCGAAGTGCTCGCCCGCATCTCGAGTTCGGGCGATGCGAAGGCGCAGCCGGGCGATATGACCTCCACGCCGCAAACAGTAGATCTCGGCTCCCGGAACGCGATCACGCTGACGATCGATGGGGTCGTGCAGTAGGTGCCTGCATGGCATGGCCTGCTCGAGGAGAACCTCGAAGCCGGCCCGATACGCAAGATGTCGCCGAGCGCTGCACCCGTCCGGTGTTCTGCCCGCACAACTGATACGCCCAAGGAGTTGTAAACCGCATGAGCGAGTTCATCCCGCCTGGCACCCGTTTCATCGACCTGCCCGAGCGCTTTGAAATGAAACGCGGTGGCGTGCTGCGCGACGGTCGCGTCGCCTATGAGACCTGGGGTGCGTTAAACGCGGCGCGCGACAACGCGGTGCTCATCCTGACGGGCCTTTCACCGGACGCGCACGCCGCGGCAAATGGCGGGAATGCCGAGCCCGGCTGGTGGGAAGGCATGCTCGGCCCGAGCAAGGCGATCGATACGAACCACTGGTTTGTCGTGTGCGTGAATTCGCTGGGTAGCTGCAAAGGTTCGACCGGGCCGGCATCCCTCAACCCGACCACTGGTGAGCCTTACCGGCTCGATTTCCCGGAGCTGTCGGTGGAGGACTGTGCCGACGCTGCCGCGCACGTCGTCCGGGCGCTGGAAATCCCGCAACTGGCCTGCGTGATCGGCAACTCGATGGGCGGCATGGTCGCCCTCGCCTTCCTGCTGCGACACCCCGGCATTGCGCGTGCGCACATCAACATCTCCGGCGCGGCTCGAGCGCTGCCGTTCTCGATTGCGATCCGCTCGCTGCAACGCGAGGCCATCCGCCTGGATCCGAACTGGAACGGCGGCCGCTACGACGAGCACACGTATCCCGAATCCGGCATGCGCATGGCGCGCAAGCTGGGCGTCATCACCTACCGCTCCGCGCTGGAATGGGACGGCCGCTTCGGCCGCGTCAGGCTCGATTCCGACCGCGCCGATGGCGATCCGTTCGGGCTCGAGTTCGAAGTCGAGAGCTATCTCGAGGCTCACGCGCGCCGCTTCGTCCGTCGCTTCGATCCCAACTGTTATCTGTACCTCAGTCGCTCGATGGACTGGTTCGATATCGGCGACTACGCGATGCATCCGGGCGGCAACAGTGATGTGGATGCGGGTGCAGGCCTTGCGCTGGTCAAGGTGGAGCGCGCGCTCGCCATCGGCGTGCAGACGGACATCCTGTTCCCGTTGCAGCAGCAACAGGCGATTGCCGAAGGCCTGCGCATAGGCGGGGCGCATTCGCGCTTCCTTCCACTGGAATCTCCACAGGGCCACGATGCTTTCCTTGTCGACATCGCGAGGTTCGGCCCGGCGGTTGGAGGCTTCCTCGCCGAGCTGCACTGAGCGCTAGAATGGTTATATGGATATAACCAACGCTTCTGCTTCGACGGACTGGCCCGATGTGGATTTTCCGGGTCGCGAACGATTCATCCCGGTGCTCGACCATGCGGTCGCACAGAAGGACGAACATGCGGTAACGGCAGCGCTTCGTAATGCGCTGTGTCATGCAATCCGGGATCGCGCCATCGAGCTGCCGCCCTGCGTGTATGAGCCGCTGACGACGCGCTACGCACGACGCGAGCTCTACCGCAGTCCGGAGTTCGGCTACAGCGTCGTTGCGATGACCTGGGCGCCCGGTCAGGGCACGCTGGTGCACGACCACGACGGGCTGTGGTGCGTCGAAGGCGTCTGGGCCGGCGAGCTGGAGATCACCCAGTACGAATTGCTGGAACGCGCGGGCGATCGCGTGCGCTTTCGCGCCGCGGGTGGCATGCAGGCCGGCGCGGGAAGCGCCGGCAGCCTCATCCCGCCGCACGAGTACCACACCATCCGCAACGCCAGCGACGACACCGTCGCCGTCTCCCTGCATATCTACAAGGCGCCGATGCAGGCCTGCGCGATGTTTGAAGTTGAAAGTGGCGAGTGGTACACGCGCATCGACCGGACGCTGTGCAGCGACCGCACGGGGTGAGCTGCACGACGGCGCGGATGCGAAAGCTCGCGCGACGCCGGTATATACTTCGCTCCCGCTGCCGGAGTGGCGGAATCGGTAGACGCAGCGGACTCAAAATCCGCCGCCCTTAAAAGCGTGTGGGTTCGAGTCCCACCTCCGGCACCATCGATCAAGGCCCCGCCACCCGGCAGGGCCTTTTTCTTTTCCCCGGTGCTACTCGCGCGGAGTTATCGAGGTGCCGGATAACCTGCACGCTGCGCCAGCTGCAACGACCGCCCATGGACGCATTGACGAATCCATTGATCGCCACCGACCTGCGCCCGCTCGTGCACCTGCTGCTGCACGCCGTTGTGCCTGCCGCGATCGCGTTGCTCTGGTACCGGAAGCGTTGGCTGCATGCATGGTTGTGGATGCTCGGGGGCTGGCTTATCGATATCGACCATCTGCTGGCGGATCCGATCTACGCACCGGGCCGTTGCAGCATCGGCTTCCATCCGCTGCACACGGCTCCCGCGATCGCGCTCTATGTCGTATTGGTTCTGCATCCT
>CADCUA010000357.1 GCA_902805755.1 uncultured Lysobacter sp. | reverse complement strand
TCGTCGGTCGTCGCTGGTCCGACGGCCTGCACCAGGCCGTGGAAGCCAAGGAAGGCGTGCCGGTCCAGCGCGAGAACCAGACGCTCGCCTCGATCACGTTCCAGAACCTGTTCCGCATGTACGGCAAGCTGTCGGGCATGACCGGCACGGCCGACACCGAAGCCTACGAGTTCCAGAACATCTACGCGCTGGAAGTCGTCGTCATTCCGACCCATCAGCCGGTCAGGCGCAAGGACTCGCCCGACGCGGTGTTCCTCAACCGCGCAGGCAAGTACCGCGCAGTGCTCGCCGAGATCAAGGAAGCGAACGCACGCCAGCAGCCGGTGCTCGTGGGCACGACCTCGATCGAAGTGTCCGAGATGCTCAGCCAGCAGCTGCGCGACGCGGGCATCGCCCATGAAGTGCTGAACGCCAAGCAGCACGAACGCGAAGCGCACATCGTCGCGCAGGCCGGTCGTCCGGGCGCGATCACGATCGCCACGAACATGGCCGGCCGCGGCACCGACATCGTGCTCGGCGGCTCGCTCGAGAGCGAACTGGCGCAGATCGAAGCCGACACCGGCGCGGAAGTCGACGAGGTCACGAAGGCGCGCCTGAAGGCCGAATGGCAGCTGCGCCACGACGCGGTCAAGGCCGCCGGTGGCCTGCACATCGTCGGCACCGAACGGCATGAATCGCGCCGCATCGACAACCAGCTGCGCGGCCGCGCCGGCCGCCAAGGCGACCCGGGCAGCTCGCGCTTCTACCTGTCGCTCGAAGACAACCTGATGCGCATCTTCGCCGCGGACTGGGTGCAGAAGGCGATGGCGCGTATGGGCCTGAAGGAGGACGACGTCATCGAGTCCGGCCTGGTCACCAAGCAGATCGCGAACGCGCAGCGCAAGGTCGAGGCGCACAACTTCGACATCCGCAAGAACCTGCTCGACTTCGACGACGTCAACAACGACCAGCGCAAGGTGATCTACGGCCAGCGCAACGAACTGCTCGAAGCCGAAAGCGTGCAGGACAACGTCGATGGCATCCGCGACGACGTTGTCGCCGACACCGTCGCGCGCTACGTGCCGCTCAACTCGGTCGACGAGCAATGGGACCTGCCGGGCCTGGAAGCGACGATGTCCGCCGATTTCGGCGTGACGGTCGACCTGCAGCAGCTCGCGCGCGATCGCCAGCACCTCGACGCCGAGGAGATCGCCGAGCATGTGCAGCAGGCGGTCACGCACCACTTCCGCGAGCGTGAGGAGCAGATCGGCACCGAGACGATGCGCATGCTGGAAAAGCACATCATGCTCAACGTGCTGGACCAGAACTGGAAGGAGCACCTCGCGCGCATGGATTACCTGCGCCAGGGCATCCACCTGCGCGGCTACGCGCAGAAGCAGCCGAAGCAGGAATACAAGCGCGAAGCGTTCGAGCTATTTTCCGACATGCTCGACAAGGTCAAGCGCGAAGTCGTGACGTTCCTTGCGCGCATCCGCATCCGCGACGAGGAAGAAGTCGCGCAGATGGAAGCCGCCGAGCGCGCGCAGGCCGCAGCGCAGGCGCGGCAGATGCAGTTCCGTCATCCGGACACCGGCAACACCGGTGCGGATGAAGAAGCTGCGCAGTTCGCGGCCACGCAGCCGACCGGCAACGGTGAGTTCGTCGCCGTGGGCCGCAACGAGCCGTGTCCGTGCGGCAGTGGCAAGAAGTACAAGCATTGCCACGGCCAGCTGGTCTGAAGAAAGCAGGGCGATTCGTGTCAGCCTGGCGAGCCACTGCGGGACACTGCGGTGCCGGGGCCTGAATTCCAGGCGCCCGGTCTGCCGAGCGGCCGGGTTGGCAGACCGCCGCATTGCGATGTTCGTGCCTTGCACCCGCGGTCGGGCGCTGATGTGTTTGCATCACGGCCGGACGCTGTTTCAGCGCGAGCCTGTTCTGCGGCCGCTGTCAGCATCGTGCACAAGTGCGCATCGCATCAGCTTGTGAGCAACCGTTCGAACCGAATGGTTGCCACGCGACGCAATTCAACGCGAGCCACACTCTGATGCCGCCCGAGGCCGCACCGGCAATCCACGTCGTCGCGGGTGTGATCCGCGATGCGCGTGGGCGTGTACTGCTGACGCGCCGCACCGAAGGACGCGATCTTGCCGGCCTGTGGGAGTTTCCGGGCGGCAAGGTCGAGCCCGGCGAAACGCCCGGCAACGCGCTGGTCCGCGAGCTGCGCGAAGAGCTCGGCATCGAGTGCGAGGTCGGCGCGCCGCTGATCTGCGTGCCGCAGCGCTATCCGGACAAGCGCCTGCGGCTCGATGTGCGTCTGATCGAACGCTGGACCGGCAGCGTGCGCGGCTGCGAGGGCCAGGCGCTCGCGTGGGTGCCGCTCGATAAGCTCGGACGTTACGAAATGCCGCCGGCCGATCATCCGGTCGTCGCCGCGCTGTTGCAGCCGGCGCTGTACCTGGTCACGCCGGAACCAGGCGTCGACTACGAACCATGGCTGGATGCATTGCGGCAGGCGTTGAGCGGTGACGTAGGCCGGGTGCAGTTGCGCGCGCGCCATTGCGAGCCCGGACGTTGGCAGACACTGGCCAAGCGCGCGGCGGACATCTGCTTGGCCGCGGGTGCTGACGTATTCGTAAACGGTGACGTTGCACTGGCCCGTGATCTGGGCGCCGGCCTGCACCTGCGCGAAGAGCAGTTGCTCGATCCTCATTCAGGATCGGATGTCAGCGGACTGCGGCTGGCCGCATCCTGCCACGGGATCGAAGCGCTACGTGTTGCC
>CADCUA010000356.1 GCA_902805755.1 uncultured Lysobacter sp. | reverse complement strand
GAGTGGCGTCCCAGAACACGCGGTCCTCGCTAACAAACCGATCCGGAAACTCGCGTTCGAGGCGGGCCTCGTCCAGCGGCGCGCCGCGCAGCACGCGCGCCTCGCGGTTCTCGTCGCGCAGTTCGCTGATGACGATCCAGCGCTCGCCGAATAGTGCGCTGTCGTCGAACACGCGCGCGCCGCGGCCGTTCGCCAGCTGGTAACGGTGCGGGTCGGTGGCATGCTGGCGCGCGATGCGGTCGGGAAACGCATGCGCGAGCACATCGCCAAGCGCGTGTGCGGGCACGCTCGGCGGCGGCGCTGTATCCAGGCGCAGGCGCGTGCGCCACTGGCGCGCGGCCTGGTCCAGTGCGGCAAGCGCGCTGCGCGAGGCATCGGCCGGTGTGCGGCCGCTGCGGAATGCGGCAAGCGCCTGCCAGCGCTCGATGAGCGCATCCGACCGCGAACGCAACGGATCGCGCGCCTCGATCAGCGCGGCCAGGTCACAGGCCAGCGCGCGCTCGATGCGGTCGACCGGTGCCAGCAGCATCGCCGCCAATCGTGGATGCGTGCCGAGCGCGAGCATGCGCCGGCCCAATCCGGTGAGCGTCGCGCCATCGAGCGCGCCCAGGCGCTGCAGCAACTCGCGCGCCGCGGCGAGCGCACCCGGCGGCGGCGGATCGGGAAAGCGCAGGTTCGCATCGCCCCAGGCGGCGAGTTCCAGCGCGAGACCGGCCAGCTCCACCTGCGCGATCTCCGGCCGGCGCTGCGGCTCCAGCCGCTGCGACTGCGGCCACAGCCGGTACGCCCAGCCGTCGGCGACGCGCCCGGCGCGGCCCGCGCGCTGGTCCGCCGACGCCTGCGCGATCGTGGTGACATCGAGCCGTGCGAAGCCGCTGTTGGGGTCATAGCGCGGCTCGCGCGCGAGTCCGGAATCGATCACCACGCGCACGCCGGGCAGCGTCACGCTGGATTCGGCGACGTTCGTCGCCAGCACGATGCGGCGGCGGCCGTCGCCGGCCGGCTGCAGCACATGCGATTGCTGCTCCACGGGCAGCTCGCCATGCAACGCGAGCACTTCGGCGCCGCCGGCATCGACCACCGCGCCGACCTTCGCGATCTCGCGCTGGCCCGGCAGGAACACCAGCACATCGCCCGGGTGCTGCTGCAGCGCATGCGCGATCGCGCGGCGCGCCTGGTGTTCGAGCGCCTCGTCGCGACGCGCGGGGAAGTGGTCGATCGCCACCGGATAGCCGCGGCCTTCGCTGGACAGCCGCGGCGCGTCGAGCCACGACGCCAGGCGCTCGCCGTCGAGCGTTGCCGACATCACCACGATGCGCAGGTCCTCGCGCAGCGCGGCCTGCACGTCGAGCGCGAGCGCGAGCCCAAGGTCGCCCGCGAGATGCCGCTCGTGGAACTCGTCGAACAACAGCGCGCCGACGCCTTCGAGCGTCGGATCGTCCTGCAGCATGCGCGTGAGGATGCCTTCGGTGACGACCTCGATGCGCGTGGCCGCGGACACGCGGTTTTCGAAGCGGATGCGGTAGCCGATCGTCTGGCCGACCGGCTCGCCGCGCTGGCGCGCCATGAACGTCGCCGCCGCGCGCGCGGCCACGCGGCGCGGCTCGAGCATCAGGATCTTCTGCCCGCCCAGCCATGGCGCGTCCAGCAGCGCAGGCGGCACCTGCGTGGTCTTGCCCGCGCCCGGCGGCGCTTCCAGCACCAGGCGCGGATGCACGGCAAGGCTGTCGCGAATGCGCGGCAGCAGCGGGTCGATCGGGAAAGCGTCGCGATTCACCGGGCAAGGATACCGGCGCTCCGTGCGGGGAACCGACGCTGCGACACGCGCTAACGGCACATGCGCTCGATGCGATGCCGACGCCCGCCGCATCCGCGCCGGCTCACGCGCAAACGCCACGAACGCCTATGCTGTCGCGCCCTTCGACCCTCTCCCGTCATGCAGCTCATCGACATCGGCGCCAACCTCACGCATGAGTCGTTCGACCGCGACCGCGACGCGGTGATCGAACGCGCGCGCAAGGCCGGCGTCACGCAGATGGTGATCACCGGCGCGAGCCGCGAGCATTCTCCGAAGGCACTGGACCTCGCGCGCGCTCATCCGGGCGCACTGTTCGCGACCGCGGGCGTGCACCCGCACCACGCGGTCGAATACACCGCCGAGTGCGACGCAGAGATGCGCGCACTGCTTGCGCATCCCGAAGTGGTGGCGGTCGGCGAATGCGGCCTGGATTACTTCCGCGACTTCTCGCCGCGGCCCGCGCAGCGGCGCGCGTTCGAACTGCAGTTGCAGATCGCGGTCGACACCGGCAAGCCGCTGTTTCTGCACCAGCGCGATGCGCACGAGGACTTCATCGCGATCATGAAGAACTTCGAAGGGCGCATCGGCGCGTGCGTGGTGCACTGCTTCACCGGCACGCGCACCGAAGCGTTCGCCTACCTCGATCGCGACTGGCATATCGGCATCACCGGCTGGCTGTGCGATGAGCGACGCGGCCAGCACCTACGCGAACTGGTCCCGCATCTGCCCTCCGACCGCCTGATGGTGGAAACCGATGCGCCGTACCTGTTGCCGCGCACGCTCAAGCCGCTGCCGAAAGACCGCCGCAACGAGCCGGCGTTCCTGGCGCACATCGTCGAGGAGCTTGCGCGTGATCGCGGCGAGGAGGTGGCGATTGCGGCGGCGAACAGCGCGGCCACGGCGCGCGGGTTTTTCGGGCTGCCTGCGCTGTAGGCACCCGGCGGTGCAATAGCGGCAATCACAGTGCGCCGCAGCTGCGACAACGACCGGTGCAAGCACGACGCGATCAACGGCATGGACCGCGCCGCTTCCGTGCGCCTCGGGCATCCGCCCACATGTCCGCAGTGCAGCGGTTGATCGGCCGCAGCGGCGCGCGGACATGCGTATTCCGAACGTGCGGCGAAGGCGCCGCCCGGTGTATTCGATTGCAGGCGCAACCACTGGCACTTCGACGGTAACGTACCGGCCCGTATCCTGTGCGCCTCCGGGCTGCGGCCCGAACCGGCTTTGATGGCATGTCGATGATGCGGCGCGGGGCGGCAGTGGCGGTGGTGTGTGCGGCTCTCACCGGTTGTGGCGGCGCGTCCGACGAGGCGAAAGCGCCGGATGCGCCGTCCACGCTGGCGGTGACCGTGGTGCCCGCGCAGCTTCGCGAAATCGAGCGCGCGATCGTGGTGTCCGGACCGGTGGCGGCCTGGGAGGAGATGCAGCTCGGGGTCGAGCTCGGCGGCCTGCGGGTGACGCGGTTGAACGTCGACGTGGGTGAACGGGTCAAGCGCGGCCAGGTGCTGCTGGAACTCGATGCACGCACGCTCGAGAGCGAGCTGGCGCAGGCGCGTGCGGCGCAGGCCGAAGCCGCCGCGGGCGCGCAGCTCGCGCAGGCGAACCTGCAGCGCAGCGAAATGCTCGCGCGCGAGCAGTTGATCAGCGCGAGCGCGGTGGACCAGTTGCGCGCCGAGCGCACGCAGGCGCTTGCACGCCAGAGCACCGCACGCGCCGCGCTCGATGCTTCGCAGTTGCGGCGCGACTTCGCGCAGCTGCGCGCGCCCGACGACGGCATCATCTCGCGCCGGCTGGTGCAGCCGGGTCAGGTGGTGTCCGCCGGCACGGAGCTGCTGCGGCTGATCCGCGACGGCCGGCTGGAATGGCGCGCGGAACTGGCCGACGCGGAGCTCGCGCGCGTGTCGATCGGTGATCCGGTCTCGATCGCGGCGCCCGGCGGCGGCCGTGTCGACGGACGCATCCGCGCGGTCAGCCCCGGCGTCAGCGCCGAGACCCGCACCGGCACCGTGTACGCGGACCTGCCCGAACCCGCCGCCCTGCGCGTGGGCGCCTATGTCGAGGGCCGCATCCTCACCGGCGCGGCGCGCGCTCTGACCGTGCCGGTCGCGGCGGTCGTGCAGCGCGATGGCAACAGCTACGTGTTCACCGTGGACGCGCGCAACATCGCGCGCCGCGTGCGCGTGCGCACCGGCGCCGGCACGCGCGGCCTGGTCGAAGTGCTCGAAGGCCTGGCCCCCGGCGCGCAGGTCATCGAACGCGGCGCGGGGTTTGTTGGCGACGGCGATCCGGTACGCGTGGTCGCGGCCTCCGACCCGGCCGCGCCGAAGGCCGCGCCGTGATCAACATCTCCGCGTGGGCGATCCGCCGGCCGCTGCCGGCGCTGATGATCTTCTTCGTGCTGTGCGTCGCCGGCCTCTGGGGCTTCTGGAAGCTGCCCGTCGCGCGCTTTCCGGACATCGCGTTCCCGATGGTGACGGTGACCGTGCCGCAGCCGGGCGCGTCGCCTAGCCAGCTCGAAACCGAAGTCACGCGCCGTATCGAGGACCAGCTCGCGACGCTCAACGGCGTCAAGCGCGTCACCTCGACCGTGACCGAAGGTGCGAGCACCACCGCGATCGAGTTCCAACTCGACACCGATCTCGCGACCGCGCTAGACGACACCCGCGCAGCCGTCAGTCGCATCCGCAGCGACCTGCCGCAGGACATCCAGGAACCGATCATCAACAAGGTCGACATCGGCGGCTCGCTGCTGACCTATGCGGTCGCGTCCGAGCGCATGGGCGTGGACGAGCTGTCATGGTTCGTCGACCGCGAGGTGACGCGTGCGATGTTCGGCGTGCCGGGCGTTGCGAAAGTCGCGCGCGCCGGCGGCGTGGAGCGGCAGATCCGCGTCGATCTGGACCCGAACGCGCTGCAGGCCTACGGCGTCACCGCCGGTGAGATCAGCCAGCAGGTCGCCGCGAGCCAGATCGAACGCCCGGGCGGGCATGCCGAACTCGACGCGGCGCGGCAGGTGATCCGCACCGTGGGCACGGTCGCAAGCGCCGACGCGCTGCGTGAATTCTCCATTGCGCTGCGCGATGGCCGCGCGGTGCGACTGGGCACGCTGGCGCGCATCAGCGACGCCGCCGCCGACCCGACGCAGGTCGCGCTGCTCGATGGCAAGCCGGTGGTCTCGTTCGCGGTCTCGCGCACGCGCGGTTCGAGTGAGCTCGAGGTCGCCGAGGGCGTGCGGGCCACGATCGCGCAACTGGAGAAGGCGCATCCGGGCACGAAGTTCCGCCTGGTCACGGCGATGGTGGAAGAGGCCGAGCGCTCCTACGAATCGTCGATGACGATGCTGTGGGAAGGCGCGGCGCTCGCGCTGCTGGTGGTGTGGCTGTTCCTGCGCGACTGGCGCGCGACGTGGATCTCGGCGGTCGCGCTGCCGCTGTCGATCATCCCCACGTTCGCGGTGATGTACTTCTTCGGCTTCACGCTGAACCTCATCACGCTGCTCGCGCTGAGCGTGGTGGTCGGCATCCTCGTCGATGACGCAATCGTCGAGATCGAGAACATCGTGCGCCACCTGCGCATGGGCAAGCCGCCGCTGGAGGCCGCGCGCGAGGCCGCAGACGAGATCGGCGTGGCGGTCATCGCGACCTCGCTCACGCTCGCGGCGGTGTTCATCCCGGTGGCGTTCATGCCCGGCATTCCGGGCAAGTTCTTCCGCGAATTCGGCTGGACGGCCGCCGCCGCGGTGCTGTTCTCGCTGCTGGTCGCGCGCCTGCTCACGCCGATGATCGCGGCCTACCAACTCAAGTCGCACGGGCATGAGGAAACCGAAGGCCCGCTCATGAAGCGCTACCTGCGGCTGGTCGATGCCGCGCTGCGCCGACGTTGGGTCACGCTGATTGCGGCGACCTTGTTCTTCGTCGGCTCGATGGCGCTGGTGCCGCTGATCCCGGCGACGTTCATTCCGTTCTCCGACCTCGGTCGCAGCAACCTCAGCCTGGAGTTGCCACCGGGCACGCCGATCGAGGAGACCGTGCGCGTTTCGGAGCAGGCGCGCGAAAAGCTCGGCTCGATGGCCGAGCTCAAGCAGGTCTACACCGTGATCGGCTCGGCGCTGGATCTGGGCGATCCGAACAAATCCGGCTCGGGCGAAGCGCGCACCGCGACGCTGGTGCTGGACTGGGGCCATGCGGAAGACCGCGGGCGGGACCAGAAACAGCTCGAACGCGAGGTGCGAAGCCGCCTGCTCGACCTGCCCGGCGTGCGCATCAGTTATCTCAGCACCGAGCCGGGCGAGGTGATGCAGCTGGTGCTCGCCGGCGACGATCCGCAGCGCCTGCAGGATGCCGCGCTCGCGCTCGAACGCGAGCTGCGCACGATCAAGGGGCTGGGCAGCGTGTCTTCGTCCGCATCGCTGCTGCGGCCGGAGCTGGTGATCGTGCCCGACCCTGCGCGCGCGGCCGACCTTGGCGTCTCAACGACGGCGATCGCCGAAGCCGCGCGCATCGCCACCAGCGGCGACTACACGCAGCGCCTGGCCAAGCTCAACCTGCCGGAGCGGCAGATCCCGATCCGCGTCGGTTTTGCCGAGGACGTGCTGTCGAACCCCGCGCTGATCTCGCAGCTGCGCGTGCCCGGCGCGAACGGCCCGGTGCCGCTCGCGGCAGTCGCCGACATCGTGCCGGCCAGCGGTCCGTCGGTGATTTCGCGCTACCAGCGCCAGCGCAACATCACCTTCACCGCCGAGCTCAACGGCCGAGCGCTGGGCGAGGTGATGGCCGAGGTCGAGGCGCTGCCCACCGTCGCCAATCCACCGCCGGGCGTGAGCTTCCTCAACGCCGGGGACGCGGAAATCTTCGTCGAGCTGTTTGTCGGCTTCCTGCTCGCGATGGCCGCGGGACTGGTGTGCATCTACATGGTGCTCCTGCTGCTGTTCAACCATGCGCTGCAGCCGCTGACCATCCTCACCGCGGTACCGCTCTGCGCGGGCGGCGCGTTCGGCGCGCTGCTGATCACCCAGCACATGCTGTCGCTGCCGGCGCTCATCGGCCTTCTGATGCTGATCGGCATCGCGACGAAGAACTCGATCCTGCTGGTGGATTACGCGGTGATGGCCGAAGACGGCATGGGCATGAGCCAGCACGATGCGCTGGTCGATGCCTGCCGCAAGCGCGCGCGGCCCGTGGTGATGACCTCGCTGGCGATGGGCGCGGGCATGCTGCCGATCGCGCTGGGTTTTTCCGGCGATTCCAGCTTCCGCGCGCCGATGGCGGTCGCGGTGATCGGCGGGCTGATCACCTCCACGCTGCTCAGCCTGGTCGTGATCCCGGCTGCGTATACGGTGGTGGATGATCTGGGCGAATGGCTGCGCAGCAAGCTGCGCGGACGCACGGACAAGGCGGCCGCTGCGGCGTCACGCGGATAACGACAACCTCGCTGCGGCACTGCAATCACGCCGCGATGTCGTCGCTCCTGCGGCGTCCCAGCACCAGCTTGCCGATCGCCGCCAGTGCGATCAGCAACAGCGCGATGAATTTCTTGCCCGCAAGCAGCGCGGCGCCGAGCTTGGCGAGCAGGCCGCTGTTCGCCGCCAGCCCGCCGCCGACCAGCGCGGCCAGCCCGTAGCCCGCAAGCCTGTCGTTGTCGGCGTCGTAATCGACATACCGCGCGCCGCCATCGAACTCCACCATCGGCAGCAGCCGCTGCATGCCCGCCTGCACGTCGGCCAGCTGGTCCATGTCGGAGATCGCATTGAGGCTCAGGTAGCCGTGGCGGCCAAGCACGCGGA
>CADCUA010000355.1 GCA_902805755.1 uncultured Lysobacter sp. | reverse complement strand
CGTTCGATCCCGTCACAGGCCAGCCCCTGCCGGTGCCGCTGCGCACGAGCAGCGATGCGAGCTTCGACCCGGTGCTGGAAGACCTCGCGCTGCGGCTGGTGCAGCTGCGCATCGCGCGGGCGGCCGGGCTCGACCTCGTGCAGGCCGAACACCTGACCGTGCTGCGCTACCGCCCCGGCGAGGAATACCGCCCGCACCGCGATTACCGCGCGGCGAGCTCGCTGGCGAACGACCAGCCTCAGGCCGGCAACCGTGCGCGCACGATCTGCGTCTATCTCAATGATGTCGAGGCCGGTGGCGAGACGGTTTTCCCCGTCGCGGGCGTGCAGGTGACGCCACGTGCCGGGCGTGCGGTGGTGTTCGACAACCTCGACGCGGATGGCGAACCGGACCCGGACTCGCTGCATGCGGGCCTGCCGGTCGAGCGTGGCGAGAAGTGGCTGGCGACGCTGTGGTTGCGCGAGCGTGCGTACCGGGCGTACTGATCGCGGCGGCATTGCACCGCCGCGACCCGGTGTAACCCAGCGGTAGAGCTCAGCGGTTGATCATCTGCCGGTGCATCGGCGCAAGGATCGCGAGCAGCTTGTTCTGCGACCGGAACGGCACGCCGCGGCGGTTCATCGCGACCTGCAGGTCCTCCACCAGCGCGTTGAAGTCGGCGCGGTCGATCTGCAGGCCCGCGTGCGAGGACTGCATGTCGCGGCCGGTATAGGTGCAACCGCCGCCGAGGATCGCGCAGAACTGCTCGACGAGCTGGCGCTTCACGCGCGGCTGGTCGGTGTTCTCGAAGAACGGGCGCATGCGCGGGTCGGCGAGCATGATCGCCATGAAGTCGTCCATCAGCGCGGTGAGGCCGGCTTCGCCACCGAAGTCCTGGAACACGCCCCTGAGCTCGGGATGCACGGGCGCGGGATTCGGTGCGGTCGGGTCTAGCTGCGCGGCGGCAGGTGCGGGCGCATCGGCCTGTGCGGGTGCATTCGTCTGCGCGGCGGCATTGAAGGCTAAGCCGAGCGACAGCGCGACAGCGAGCGCGGAACGGTAGAAGTTCATGTGGATTCCCCTGGTTCTCAGAAGCCGACCTGCAGCGACGCGTACACGCCGCGCTGCTTGTCCGCGATGACGATGTTGCCGAGGTCGACATACGCGACCGTCAGCGAGACGTTCTTGACCGGCGCCCAGGCAACGAACACGTCGAACGCATCGTCCTCGACGGCGATGTTGAGGTTGTCCGGCTTCATGCGGTATTCGGCGCCGATCGCGAGGTTGCGCGTGACCAGGTACGCAGCCGATGCTTCGAACTGCGCTTCGTAGCCATCGTGCTTGTCGCCGCCGAAACCGAGGATGCCGAACTGGTTCGCCTCGGTGAAACGCACGGTGCCGTTGAGCAGCAGGCTCTGGCTCAGAAAGAGCTTGGTCGCGCTCACATAGATATCGACGCCGCTGTCATCCTTCGCACCGATCGCCGACAGCAGCGCGCCCTGGTCGTTGCGCTTGTACTGCGCGCCGATCGCGATCTGCGGCAGCATCGAGTCCTGCTCGAGCACGGCATCGCCCGCGACCTTCACCTTTACGCCGATCACGTCCTGCTTGATCGTGAAGCCGCGGCCGAGTCCCAGCGCCGCGCCTACGTTCTCGGTGTCGAACTCGTTGCGCGCGATGCTCAGCTCGACGCGGTCGTACAGGCCGACCAGTGCGCCGTAGCTGTCCAGGCTGTAGTCGTCGACATCGACGCGGGTGAAGTACGCATTCGCGCCGATCTGGTTGCGCGTGCCGTAGCCGCCGATCACCGCCCACGGCGTGAGTCCGCCGCCCGCCGAGCCTTCGACCTGCGTGACGCCGCCGGTGAGCAGCAGCTTGCCGCTGGTGCCGTTGCGCGTGTCGGGCTCGACTTCGGCCGGCGCTTCGAGGCTGGAAAGATCCTGTGCGTAAGCGCCCGCGCCGGACAGCGCAAGGCTCAGCGCGACGCCGAGCCGCAACGCCGGACGTGGCCGTGATACCGCCTGCTGCATGCAAATTCCCCCTGTAGTTCCAATGGATATGGTGCGAATGGAGATGGCCGCCCGAACCGGCAACGCAGCGCTATACGCGGCGCTTGCCGGGGCGGATGCGCATGCCGGACGCATTCGTCGGGCGCGCTTTGCGATGCGTGATCGCGGTCACCGCGTCGATGTGCGTGCGCGTTGATTCGCACCGACGCGCCGGTGCACTCAGCCGCGGAGCGTCTGCATCAAGCGGTTGAATGACGTTACGAGCGAGGTCATCGCGCCTGCATCGCTTTCGGGGAACTGCAGGTGGAAATCGCCACCACCGGCGCGATCCAGGCGCTGCGCGATCGCGTCGACCGGCTGCAGCACGCGGCGCCACAGCCACCATCCGCACACGCCCAGCACGACGACCAGCAACGCACTGCCGAGCAGCCAGGGCAGACGCGCGGCGGCGACCAGAGCCGTCAACGGCTCCGCGGCGGGGAGGAACAGGATGCGACCGGTCTTCGAGCCCATCAGCGGGTGCGAGATCGCTTGTCGTGATTCGCCGTCGACGTCCACCGACACCGCGCCATCGGTGAGCGGCCGGGACTTCAGCGACGCAGCGAGCGATTGTTCAACCGCCGGCGTCAGCGTGGACGCAATGATCGCCGGGCCCGTCGGCGGCGTGCGCAGCAGCACGACGCCCGCGCCGGCGCCCTGCCCGATCGCCTGCGCGAGGCCGCGCTGCACGGGCACGCCGACCAGCAGGTAGCCGTCGCTGGTGCCGACCGCGGCAA
>CADCUA010000354.1 GCA_902805755.1 uncultured Lysobacter sp. | reverse complement strand
GGGCAAGAGCGCAAGCCACGTGCCAATAAAGGTCGCGACACTGAACGAGGAGACACGGCCCCGGCTGGGCCTGCCTTTCATGACTCGACCATTTAGCCGTCATTTTTGCGGTCTACGATGCGGGATCGGCAGCGCGCGCCTGATTGCGGCAGCTATTTCCACCCGGAGAAAACTCTGCACGTGAAGCCGGCGAGCGTCCGCGAGCAGAAGCGGCGCAGGCAATCAGGTCGATCTGACCGCCGTTATCCGCACCGTCGCCTTGCTGCCGACCTGGCGCGGGTGTTGTAGCGGCATGCGCAAGGCGAGGATTGCGCGCGGCTAGCCGCTACCTGCTACCGCACCGCGCGGCGGCGCCACGCCAGCCAGCCGGTGGCTACGGCCGCCAGTGCGAGCATGCCGCCCAGCGTCGCGATGAAGCCGTGCAGTCCGGTGTCGTACACCGGCGCCTTGAAGTTCATGCCCATCACGCCTGCAATCGTCGCCATCACGCCGATGACGACGGTCACGAACGTCAGCGTGTGCATGGTCTGGTTCGTGTTCTCGGCCACGCGCGAGGTGTACAGGTCGAAGCTGCCGTTGACGAGTTCGCGCGCGGCTTCCATCGACTCGGTCACCTGCGCGTAGCGCGCGCGCAGGCGCTGGCAGTGCCCGGTCGCGTCCGCCGACAACGCAGGGTCGAAATCCGGGCGGCCGATCGCGTCGAATACGTCGCGCTGGTCGGCCAGGTACTGCCGCAGCTTCGAGGCGAAACGACGCATGTGCTGCAGTTCGCGCAGCAGGCGCGCCTGCGGATTGCGCAGGATCTGCAACTCGAGGCGATCGAGCACGTTCTCGAACTCGTCGCGTGCGTCTAGGTAATCGGTCAGCATCCGGTCGAGCAGGGTGGACGCGAACGTCATCGCATCGAGCGAGCCCACGCGCAGCTGGTCGATCTCCTCGTCCAGCACCGACTGCAGGAACGCGACCGGCGCCGCATGCACGGTCACGATGGTGTTGCGGCCGATCGCGATCGTCAGCGGCACGGTGGTCGGGCGCCGGCCCTGCCAGTCGAGTGCGAACACCTGCAGGTATTTCCACGTGCCGTCCACCGCGAGCGCCGGCGCGAACCCGGACGCGATCGCGACGCGGGATGCGTCGAGGTCGAGCGCGTCGAGCAGCGCGTCAGGCACCTGCGCCGCGGTGACGTCGATCCAGAGCAGCCGCGCATCCGCAACCGGCATGCACGTGGCGAGCGCCGCGACGTCGACCTCCTCGGGCGCGCGGTCACGGTCGAAATGCAGCATGCGCACGAGAGGCGAAGTCGGCGCGGGCGTCGTTGAACACACTTGCTGGGTATCGCCGGCATTCGCATCCATAGGCGTGCTCCAGACAGGATCATCCGATCCTAGCTCAGCCGTCGATGCCGGGGCCTGCCCGCGCATGAACGCATTGCCGGGAGTTGCAAGCCAAGAGATCGGAGCCGGCGACTTGCCTGACAGGGACGAAGCCCGTGCAGTGGAATATCGCCAAGGAACAGGCATCGGATCCACGTGCTTCGACCGCCAGGCGACGCGGGGTGCGGACGCAGCGAGCGGCCCGGTTCGAATGCCAAAGCCTGGGCGCTCATCAAGTCGCGCCGCGCGCCCGTCGGCCCGTTGTCATCCGGCCGACGATTGCGGAACATCGACGCATGCGCATCGACCATCTCACCGTGCTTGTCAGCTCGCTCGACACATCGATGCCGTATTACGACACGCTGCTGCCGCTGATCGGCTTCACCAGGCAGCGTGACCACGTGTGGACCGACGGCGACGGCTTCTTCCTGCAGTTCAACCAGGCGCATCCCGGCACGTCGCCGTATGAGCGCTACGGCGCGGGCATGAACCATGTCGGCTTCGGCGCGCGCTCGGCGCAGGACGTGGCGTTCGTGCGCGCGGCGATGCAGCAGGCGGGGTTCGACGTACCGGAGTTGCAGCGTTTCGGCGAGGTCACCGCGCTGTTCATGCGCGACCCCGATGGCATCCGTTTCGAAGTCACGTACTGCCCGCCCGGCACGGCGCCGGTCGACTGAGCGGGTAACGGGCCGACTGGCGTTTGTAGTCGCAGCGAAGCAGTGGCGGGGTAGGGCTGATTCGAAGCTGGCCCTTGCGTGCGCAGACTGGTGCGACGCGGCGTGCCGGCACCGTCCAGGTCCGGCTCGTACCGTGCGTTCGTAACGTTGTTCGCGAGCCGATGTGTCGGCGCGGCAGAAGAGGCGTCCGGTTTTCCGGCCCGGTAGGGGCCAGTGGCCCTGCGCGGTATCGGGGCACGCAACTCCAGCCGCTGCGACGGCCACCTCACGGCGCCGCGGCAAGACTGGAGGCCCGACTGTGGAGCCGAGCCATGTCAGAACTCACCGACGACCAGCGCGATTCACTGGCCGGCCGCCAGTTCGCGTTCCCGAAGCAGCGCAAGGAACCGATCGAGGACGCCAGCCATGTGCGCAATGCGGTCGCGCGCTTCAACCAGGTCAAGGGTGTGACCGACGACGAGCGCGACGCAGCATGGAAGCGCATCCAGGCGGCGGCGGACAGGTTCGACGTGGAGCTGCACGAAAAGAGCTGGCGCGAGATCGGAAAGCCGCACTGACGCCGCGGGGTTCGCGGCGTCGGGTTCGCTTCCTTCAAACACCGACTCAATGTGTCAACGCGGGAGAAGCCGGAATCGGAGCCGGGCTTACTTCCGTTATGGCGTACTGCATATCTGGCGCGCACAACTTGAATCCGCAGGTCATCGGCAACGTCGGGCCTGGGCGAAC
>CADCUA010000353.1 GCA_902805755.1 uncultured Lysobacter sp. | reverse complement strand
GACCGACGTGCGCGCGCTGATGCCGGATATCCGCATCGGCCAGCGCGCCAAGCTGCAGGCGCGGCTGGACGATCTGATGCAGAACTCCGGCACGGCGCTGGATCCGGGCCGCATCGAGCAGGAGTTCGTGATGTGGCTGCAGAAGCTGGATGTGGACGAGGAGCTGGACCGCCTCGATGCGCACGTCAGCGAGGCGCGGCGCGTATTGAAGCTGCGCGAGGCGGTCGGCCGACGGCTGGATTTCCTGCTGCAGGAGTTCAATCGCGAAGCGAACACGCTGGGCTCGAAATCGGTCGATGCACGCAGTTCCGCCGCGGCGGTGGAGCTCAAGGTGCTGATCGACCAGGTGCGCGAACAGATCCAGAACATCGAGTGATGCCGATCGCACGAATCCGGACCGCGCTCACGTCCGCTTGCGTTTCGATGCCGCCCACTCCCATGCTCGCCTTCCTTCTCGCGGCCGCCTCCTGACCATGCGTGGAACCCTGTTCATCGTTGCGGCGCCGTCCGGCGCGGGCAAATCCAGCATCGTCAACGCGACGCTCGCGCGGGATTCGAACATCGCGCTGTCGATCTCGTTCACCTCGCGCGCGCCGCGGCCGGGCGAACGCCACGCCGAGCATTACCACTTCGTCAGTGCCGAGCAGTTCGAGGCCATGGTCGCGGCGGGGGACTTCTTCGAGCATGCGCGCGTGCACGGCGACTGGAAGGGCACGGCCCGCCAGTCCGTGGAGCCGCAGCTCGCCTCCGGCCGCGACGTGCTGCTGGAAATCGACTGGCAGGGCGCGCGCCAGGTGCGGCAGAAGGTGCCCGGTGCGGTCAGCGTGTTCATCCTGCCGCCGTCGCGACAGGCGCTGGAGCAGCGCATGCGCACGCGTGGCCAGGACAGCGAGGCCGTCATCGCCCAACGGCTCGACGCCGCGCGCGAGGAAATGAGCCATTACGGCGAATTCGATTATGTGATCGTCAACGAGCACTTCGACGTGGCGGTGAACGAGATGTGCTCGATCTTCACCGCCAGCCGCCTGCGCCGCGATCCGCAGGTCGCGCGGCATTCGCGCCTGATCACCGCGTTGCTGGCGGACGATCCGGGCTGAGCGGGGAGGGGCGATAGCGGTCTACTGCTGTGCTCCTAATAGCTCTGCGCCAAAGACTGCAGACCTTAGAACCGCCGCCAGACGGCGCTAACTGACTGATTCGAAAGACCGTGCTTGCTGCGAAGTCCGCGCCGGGGCTACAATCGCCGCCCCTTTGTACCTGCAGCGACGGCCTCTGGCCGCCGGGAGCCCCATGGCCCGCATTACCGTAGAAGATTGCCTTGAAGTGGTCGATAACCGCTTCGAACTCGTGATGATGGCCGCCAAGCGCGCGCGCCAGCTGGCCAACGGCGTCGAGTCCCAGCTCGACAACAACGAATCCAACGACAAGCCGACCGTGCTGGCGCTGCGCGAGATCGCCGCGCGCCGCATCGATAACGACTACATCGACGCGGTCGAGAAAGCCGAACGCGAACGCAAGGAGCGCGAGGCGCTGGAATGGGCCGCGGCCGAAGTGGTGGCCGACGACGACATGTCCAAGGGCGACGACTGATCGCCTGCGCAGTCCCGCAAACGTATTCCGGACGGCCCCGCACCTGCGGGGCCGTTTTCGTTTAGGCGCGGTGCAGCGACGCGTTGCACCGTTCGATGCGGCCCGCGTAGATTGGCCCCATGGTTCCCCATCAGACCGCCCTCAGCCCGTCCACGTCGACCACCGTTACCTCCCCGGTGCTGGTCGACGGCCAGGCGCTGCCGGATTACGTCGCCGAACTCGAGCGCGCGGCGCATTATCTCGACGACGCGCAGCGCGCGCGCCTGCGTCGCGCCTGGGCGGTCGGCGCGGCCGCGCATGTGGGCCAGACGCGCAAGTCCGGTGAGCCGTACATCACGCATCCCGTCGCGGTCGCGAAGGTGCTTGCCGACCAGGGGTTGGATGTCGAAACGCTCATTGCAGCCATCCTGCACGACACGCTGGAAGACACGCCGCTCTCGCACGACGCGCTGGTCCGTGAGTTCGGCGCCACGGTCGCGGAACTCGTGGACGGCGTCACCAAGCTCGACAAGCTGCACTTCCGTGATCGTCAGGAAGCCGCGGCCGAGAGCTTTCGCAAGATGCTGCTGGCGATGTCGCGTGACCTGCGCGTCATCCTGATCAAGCTCGCCGACCGCCTGCACAACATGCGCACGCTCGGTGCGCAGAGCATGGAGGCGCGCCACCGCATCGCGCGCGAGACGCTGGAGATCTACGCACCGATCGCCCAGCGCCTGGGCATGAACCTGATCAAGGCCGAGCTGCAGGACCTGGGCTTCCGCGCACTGCATCCGTGGCGCCATGCGGTGATCGACAAGCGCCTGCGCACCCAGCCGGTGGTGCGGCGTGAATCACTGGTGCAGATCGAAGCGAACCTCGCGCAGCGCTTGGCGAAGGAAAAACTGCATCACCGGTTGATCAGCCGGGTGAAATCGCCCTGGAGCATCTATTCGAAGATGCGCGCCGAGCACAAGAACTTCGCCCAGGTGATGGACGTGTTCGGTTACCGCATCGTGGTGCGCTCGGTGCCGGACTGTTACCACGCGCTTGGCGTAGTGCACGCGGCCTACAAACCTTTGGATTCGCGCTTCCGCGATTTCATCGCGATCCCGAAAGCGAACGGCTACCAGTCGCTGCACACCGTGCTGTTCGGCCCGTACGGCTCGCCGGTCGAGGTGCAGATCCGCACCGAGGAAATGGACCTGATCGCCGAGCGCGGCATCGCGGCGCACTGGTCGTACAAGAACGGCGGCGAAGGCCCGAACAGCGCGCAGAGCCGCGCACATACCTGGATCAACGGGCTGGTCGAGTCGCAGCGTTCAACCGGCTCGTCGCTGGAGTTCCTCGAGAACGTCAAGGTCGACCTGTTCCCCGACGAGGTCTACCTGTTCACGCCGAAGGGCGACATCCTGTCGCTGCCGCGCAATGCGACAGCGCTCGATTTCGCCTATGCGGTGCACACCGACATCGGCAACCATGCGGTGACCGCGCGCGTCGACGGGCGGCTGGTGCCGCTGCGCACGAAGCTCGCCAGCGGCCAGCGCGTGGACATCATCACCGCGAAGGCCTCGTTGCCGAAGCCGCAATGGCTGGAGTTCGTTGTCTCCGGCAAGGCGCGCACGGCGATACGCCAGCAGCTCAAGCATCTGGAACACGAGGATGCGGTGCAGCTCGGCCATCGCATGCTCGATCGCGCGCTCGAAGCGCTGGACACCTCGCTCGAGCGCCTGCCGGCGTCGCGGCTCGATGCGTATCTGGTTGAACACCGTTTCCCGCGGCTGGAAGCACTGCTCGCCGAAATCGCGCTGGGCAACCGCATGCCGCAGCAGGTTGCACTGACGTTGCTGCGCGAAGTGCAGGGCAAGACGCGCACGCCGCATCGCACGGGCCTGCCGGAAGACAAGATCCTGATCACCGGCGCCGAGCGCGGCGTGGTGAGCTTCGCGAACTGCTGCCTGCCGGTCCCGGGCGACGACATCATGGGTTACCACACGGCCGGCCGCGGCGTGGTCGTGCACCGGCTCGAATGCCCGAACGTTGCCGATTACCGCAAGTCGCCGGACCGCTGGGTATCGATCGGCTGGGACCGCGAGGTTGCCGGCGATTTCGGCGCCGCATTGCGCGTCGAACTGGACAACCGCCCCGGCGCACTGGCGCAGGTCGCCGCCGCGATCGCCGAAGCCGAATCGAACATCGACCGCGTCGAGTACCTCGAGCGCGACACGAATCTTGCGGTGTTGCGCTTCGCGATCGAGGTGATCGACCGGCGCCATCTGGCCGATGTGCTGCGCCGCGTGCGCAGGCTCGGGGTCGTACTGGGCGTGCAGCGGATGTAACTGCGCTGTGCGTCGCCGTCGCCGTTGCTGCGACGCCAGCCGTTACCATTCGGCCTTTCCGAACGGAGCTATCGCATGACCCGCACGATCATCCACACCGAGCAGGCACCGGCCGCGATCGGGCCGTATTCGCAGGCCGTGCGCGCCGGCAATACCGTGTATTTCTCGGGGCAGATCGCGCTGGACCCGCAGACCGGCACGCTGGTAGAAGGCGATGCGAGCGTGCAGGCGCGTCGCGCCTTCGACAACCTGCGCGCGGTGTGCGAAGCCGCGGGCGGCTCGCTGGGCCAGATCGTGCGGCTCGGCCTTTACCTCACCGACCTGGGCGAGTTCGCCGCGGTGAATGCGGTGATGGCCGAATACTTCCAGGCGCCGTTCCCGGCCCGTTCGACCGTGGAGGTCGCCGGCCTGCCGCGCGGCGCCGCGTTCGAGGTCGATGCGGTCATGGTGCTCGACTGACGATTGATGTTGCGCGCGCGTCCTGCTCCTGCACTCGCGGCCATCGGTGAAACGCCGCTGACCGCGTTGCCGGGCTGCGGGCCGAAAGTCGCGGAGAAGCTCGCGTCGCGCGGCCTGTTCACGCTGCAGGATCTGTGGTTGCAATTGCCGCGGCAGTACGAGGACCGCACGAAGCTCACCCCGGTCCGGCTGTTGCAGCCGGGCGTGGCGGCGCAGGTCGAAGGTCGCATCGAAGCGGTCGAGCGCGGCTTCCGTTACCGGCCGACGATGCGCGTGGCGATCGGCGACGACTCGCGCGCGACGCTGGTGCTGCGGTTTTTCCATTTCCGCGCCGCGCAGGCCGCGCAGTTCCGCCCCGGCGCACGCATCCGCTGCTACGGCACGCCGCGCCCGGGGCAGAACGGGCTGGAGATCGTCCATCCCAGCTACCGCCTGCTCGAGGACGACGAAGCCGAGGTTCTGGGCACCAGCCTCGATCCGGTCTATCCCGCCATCGAAGGCATTGGCCCGGCCGCGTTGCGGCGCCTGATCGGCTTGGCGCTGGACCGGCTGCCCGGCGACGATTCGCTGGAACTGCTGCCATCGGGGCTGCGTTCGGCGCTGCAATTGCCGTCCATGCGCGAGGCGCTGCTGACCGTGCATCGGCCGCCGGCGGATGCGAACGTGAGCGCGCTGCTCGCCGGTACGCATCCGGCGCAGCGCCGCCTGGTCATCGAAGAGCTGCTGGCCCATCACCTGAGCCTGCGCCGCCAGCGCCTCGCGCAGCAGGCGCATGCCGCGCCGGTGCTGCGTGACACGAGGCTGGTGGACCAATTACGCGCGGCGTTGCCGTTCCAGCTCACCCGCGCGCAACAGCGCGTGTTCGACGAGATCCATGCCGACCTGCAGCGGCCTTCGCCGATGCTGCGGCTGGTACAGGGCGATGTGGGCAGTGGCAAGACCGTGGTCGCCGCGCTCGCCGCGATGCTCGCGGTCGCGTCCGGAAAGCAGGTCGCACTGATGGCGCCGACCGAACTGCTGGCCGAGCAGCACCTGGGCAACCTGCGTGGCTGGCTGGAACCGCTGGGCGTGCGCGTGGCGTGGCTGGCCGGCAAGGTCACGGGACGCGCCCGCGCGCAGGTGCTGGCCGAGGTCGCGTCCGGCGCGGCGCAGGTCGTCGTCGGCACGCATGCGCTGATGCAGGAAGGCGTCGTGTTCTGCGATCTCGCGCTTGCCATCGTCGACGAACAGCACCGGTTCGGCGTGCATCAGCGCCTGGCATTGCGCGACAAGGGCGCTGGCGGCAGCGTCGGTGCGGATTCGGTCGTGCCGCATCAACTGGTCATGACGGCAACGCCGATCCCGCGCACGCTGGCCATGGCGGCCTATGCCGACCTCGATGTATCCGCCATCGACGAGCTGCCGCCGGGCCGCACGCCGGTGCAGACCGTTGCGCTCGGCGCGGAGCGGCGGCCGGAGCTGGTCGAGCGCATCCGCGCCGCCTGCGCGGAAGGCCGCCAGGCGTACTGGGTCTGCACGCTGATCGAGGAGATGGAGGACGAGCCTGGCAAGCCCGGCGCTGCGAAGCCCACGGGCGGAATGCGCATCGAAGCGCAGGCCGCGCAGACCACGTTCGAATCGCTGTCGAAACAGTTGCCGCAGCTGCGCGTGGGCCTGGTGCATGGCCGGCTCAAGCCGGCGGAAAAGCAGGCGACGATGCAGGCGTTCAAGAACGGGGACATCGATCTGCTGGTTGCTACGACCGTGATCGAGGTCGGCGTCGACGTGCCGAACGCGTCGTTGATGATCATCGAGAACGCCGAGCGCCTCGGACTGGCCCAGCTGCACCAGTTGCGCGGCCGCGTGGGGCGCGGCAGTGCGGCGTCGAGTTGCGTACTGCTGTACCAGCCGCCGTTGTCGCAGATGGCGCGCGAGCGGCTAGCGACCATGCGCGAGACGAACGACGGGTTCGTCATCGCCGAGAAGGACCTGGAGTTGCGCGGCCCGGGTGAACTGCTGGGGACGCGCCAAACCGGCCTGGCCGGTTTCCGGCTTGCGGACCTCGGTCGCGATGCCGATCTGCTGCCGCAGGTGCAGGAAATTGGCGAGCGGCTGCTCACGCAGGCGCCTGCCACGGCCGAACGGCTGGTGGAGCGCTGGATCGGCAGCGCCACGCGGTATGCATCGGCCTGACGCACACGAATGTGCAATCAGGCTGACGCGTTCAGACTGCATAATCGAGCGATGACATCGACCATTCCCCTTCTGATCGACACCGATCCCGGCGTCGACGACGCGCTCGCCCTGCTGATGGCGTTCAATGACGCGCGCCATTCGCTGGTTGGCCTGACCGTGACCGCCGGCAACGTCGGCCTGCAGTACACCGTCGCAAACACGCTCAAGCTGTGCGAGATCGCCCGGGTGCAGGCGCCGGTGTTCGCGGGCTGCGATTCGCCGCTGCTGCATCCCGCGCGCGATGCGGCCTATGTGCACGGACGCGACGGTTTCGGCGACACCGGCTACGAGCCGACTGATCGACGCGTGGAGGACGAGCATGCGGCGCTCGCGATCATCCGGCTATCGCATGAGCACGCCGGCCGGCTGCTGCTGGTCGCGCTCGGCCCGCTGACGAACATCGCACTCGCGCTGAAACTCGACCCGACGCTGCCGCAGCGCATCGCGCGTTTCGTGGTGATGGGCGGTGCGGTTTCGGCCCACGGCAACATCACGGCGGCTGCCGAATTCAATATCGCATTCGATCCCGAAGCGGCGCACATCGTGTTCGCCGCGTTTCCGAAAATCGAACTGGTGGACTGGGAAGCG
This sequence comes from uncultured Lysobacter sp., assembly GCA_902805755.1. Lineage (GTDB taxonomy): Bacteria > Pseudomonadota > Gammaproteobacteria > Xanthomonadales > Xanthomonadaceae > Cognatilysobacter. Next base: position 488 of record CADCUA010000353.1, on the reverse strand, counting down.
GTGCTCGCACACGGCCTGCTGCATGAGCGCGTGGACGCGTGGCTGCGCGCCGACAGTCCGCGCGCACGCTTCTACGATTCGATCTCACGGCAGACGCGCGCATGGTCGGCGGAACGTCGCGGCGAGAAATGGCATTCGGCCGACGCACTCGCGATGGCGCACGCACTGGTTCCGGCCGGAACCCTGAAGGTCGTGGAGCGGCCGCTTGCGGTCGAGCTGGACGGACGCCACACCCGTGGCGCCACGGTCGTCGACTGGCAGCGCCAGCATGGTGGCGCGGACAACGTCGCGATCGTCATGCGCTACGAGCAGCGCCGGTTCGAGCAGTTGATCGAGGCGGCGCTGGCTGTTGTCTGACGGGTTTCATTCCGGTGCTTGCGCACTCCCGATAGGGGCGCATATACTGCCGGGCTTCCCTTGCAGCCAATTGGTGTGCCATGAAAACCGGCATCCATCCCGAATACCGCGACGTCATTTTCCAGGACGTC
>CADCUA010000352.1 GCA_902805755.1 uncultured Lysobacter sp. | reverse complement strand
CGAACTCCAACCCGACCGCTCTTCGCATCTCCTGCATCCGGATGTGCAGCTGATGGCGGTCGTCGCGCTGGAGGACCTGCTTGCCTCGCGCCGTCTGTGGCGCGGACAGTCCGCACCTTCCGCGTTGCCGGCCGCACAGCCTACCGGGCTCGCGGGACTCGATGCCGTGCTGCCCGGCAACGGCTGGCCGGAATCGGCCCTGACCGAACTGATGATCCCCGCCGATGGCGTGGGCGAGCTGGAACTGCTGTGGCCTGCGCTGGCGCGCCTGAGTGCGGATGACGGGCTGGTCGCACTCATCGCCCCGCCCTACCTGCCGTATGCGCCCGCCTGGCATGCGTCCGGGGTGCGGCTGCAGGGATTGCACGTGGTCCATGCCCAGGCACACGAGGCGCTGTGGGCGGCCGAACAGTGCCTGCGTTCGGGCGCATGCAGCGCGGTGCTGTGCTGGCCACGCCAGGCCGACGACCGCGCACTGCGTCGGCTGCAGGTGGCGGCCGAGAGCGGGCAATGCCATGGCTTCGCACTGCGCCCGTTGCAGGCCGCGCGCAATCCCTCGCCGGCCGCGCTGCGTCTGGTGCTCGAACCCGGCCCGCCGCGGCGGGTACAGGTGCTCAAGTGTCGAGGTGGCGTAGCGCCTGCGCGTCCCATCCCGTTTCCACGCTCCACCTTCCGCTAGCCGCCCATGCGCTGGGCCTGCCTGCTGCTGCCGCAACTCGCGATCGACGGCGTCCTCCGGCGCGCGACCGATCCGCACGCGCCGATCGCGCTGGTCGACGGCCCCATGCAACGCCGCGTGCTGCATTCGGTCAACCCGGCGGCTCGTGCATCGGGCCTGCGCCCGGGCATGACCCTGGCGGCAGTGCAGGCGTTCGGCGTGGCGTGCGCGCTGGTTCCCTACGATGCATGCGAAGCCGAGCGCTGGCGCCAGTTGCTCGCCGCCTGGGCGTACCGCTACAGCTCGCAGGTCAGCACCGATCTTCCGCATGCGATCGTGCTGGAAGTCGGCCGCAGCCTGCAGCTGTTCGGCCCCTGGCCCGAGTTCGAGCGCCGCCTGCGTTGCGAACTGGGCGAACTCGGCTTCCGCCACCGCCTGGTCGTCGCGCCCAATCCCTACGCGGCGCGCGTGCTGGCGAACACGCACGCCAGCCTGGCGATCGACACCCATGCGTTGCGCACGGCGTTGGGCCAGCTGCCGGTCGAACGTGCCGGCCTGCCGCGCGAGCTCAGCCATGCGTTCTCGCGCATGGGCCTGCGACACCTGCGGCAGGTGCTGGCGCTACCGCGCGAGGCCCTCGCCCGCCGCTTCGGTGACTCGGTGCTGCAGCATCTGGATCGCCTCATGGGCGAGTCGCCCTGCACGCTCGACTGGTACAAGCCGCCGGACCGGTTCGAGGCGCGCATCGAGTTCGAATACGACGTCGAATCCAGCCAGGCGCTGCTGTTCCCGCTGCGCCGGCTGACCGCCGACCTGTCGGTGTTCCTGGCCGGACGCGATGGCGGCGTGCAGCGCTTCAGCCTGTGGCTGGAACACGAACGCACGCACGACAGCGAGATCGTGGTCGGGCTGCTCGCCCCCGAGCGCGATGCAGCGATGCTGTTCGAACTCGCGCGTGGCCGCATTGAGCAGGCGCGCGTGCCCGCCCCGGTGCGGGCGATGCGGCTGCTGGCCACGGAGTTGCCTGCATTCGTGCCGGCGGCGCGCGACCTGTTCGATGCCCGCGCGCAACAGGCCGTGCCCTGGGCGCAATTGCGCGAACGGCTGCGCGCACGGCTGGGCGATGCCGCGGTGCAGGCGCTGGGCTGGCGCGCCGACCATCGCCCCGAACGCGTGCCGGACGCGGGCTCGACGATGTCGGCCATGCCTCCGGTCACCGGGCCACGCCCGGGCTGGTTGCTGCCGCAACCGGTGCCGCTGCGCGACCGCCAACTGCGCGTACTGGCCGGACCCGAGCGCATCGAATCGGGCTGGTGGGACGGCGACGACGTGCGCCGCGACTACTACCTCATCGAAACATCGCAGGGCCAGCGCGCCTGGGCGTTCTGCATCGCCGATGACGAGGCGCAAGGGCTGCGGCCGGATGCGCTGATGCTGCAGGGCTGGTTCGCATGAACCCGGCGCCGCCCTACGCCGAGTTGCATTGCCTGTCCTGCTTCAGTTTCCAGCGCGGCGCCTCCACCGCGAAGGAGTTGTTCGGCCGTGCGCGCCAGCAGGGTTATCGCGCGCTCGCGATCACCGACGAATGCACGCTCGCCGGCATCGTGCGCGCGCACCAGGCGGCCGAGGAACTCGACCTGAAACTGCTCGTCGGCAGCGAGCTGCAGATCGACGATGGCCCGCGCTGCGTGCTGCTGGTCGAGGACGTCGCCGGTTACGAGGCTCTATGCGGCCTGATCACGCGCGCGCGCCGCCGAGCACCCAAGGGCCGCTATCGCGTGCTGCGCGAGGACTTCGATCCGCCGCCGGCCGGGCTGCTGGCGCTGTGGCTGCCCGATCAGAAACCATGCGCCGTGCAGGCCCGCTGGCTGCAATCGATTTTCCCGCAGCGCACCTGGCTGGCGGTCGAACTGCATCGCGGCCCCGACGACGAAGCCCGCCTGCGCGAACTGCTCGCACTGGCCGCGCAACTGGGCATGCCGGCCGTGGCCAGCGGCGATGTGCACATGCATGTGCGAAAGCGCCGTGCACTGCAGGACACCCTGACCGCCGTGCGCCTGCGCGTGCCGATCAGCGAAGCCGGACACGCGCTGTTTCCCAACGGCGAGCGCCACCTGCGCACGCGCCCGGTGCTTGCCTC
>CADCUA010000351.1 GCA_902805755.1 uncultured Lysobacter sp. | reverse complement strand
CGCCACGCGGCTTCGCGTCCGGCCTGCTGCACGGCCACGCCGTCGGCCTGCAGCGCACGCACGCGCAGCAGCCACTGGCGTGCGACGCCGTTGTCGGCGAGCGCCTGCGCGCCGCGCGTGGCGTGTTCGCCCAGTGGTGCGAGCGCGGCCTCGAGCGCGGGCGCCAGCTCCGGGTGCTCGCGTTCCAGCGTTGCAGCGCTTGCTGCGAGTGCAAGACGACCACCGCGGTCGATCAGCTGCACCAGGTTCGGATACAGATCGCGGAACAGCCCCGACGTGGTCACCAGCACGTCGCGACGCGCCGCTTTCGATCCGGGCACCAGCTCCAGCCCCTGCACGATGCCGCGGGCGTTCCACTTCGGCTGCACGCCCATCAGCGCGAGCGAGAAGCCGACCATGACACCTTCGTCGCGCACCGCGTCCGAGGCCCACAGCACGACGCCTTCGCTGCCCTCGCGCGCACTGCCGCGGGCGATCACGCGCGCGGCCTGCTCGGCGCCCAGGCGTTGCGCGAGCGGCGTGGGCAACACGTCGCCATCGAGTGCATGGAAGTTGCGCCCGGTCGGCAGCGATTCGGGCGCGCGCAGCGGGTCGTTGCCCTTGCCCGGTTTCACGAAGCCGCCGTCGAGTGCATGCAGCAATGCCGCAAGTTCCGCATCGGGCGAGCCCGCAAGCGCCGCGCGCAGCTTCGCTGGATCACCCAGGCCCTGCATCGAGCCCAGCATCGTGTCCAGCGACTTCGCCTCCCACGCCTGCCCGAACACATGCAGGCCGTGCGGCATGAACTTTTCCTGCAGCTTGGTCAGATAATGGCCGATCTCGTGCGCTAGCAGTTCGTCGTCGGCCTGCTCGAAACCGATGCCGCGCACCTTCAGCACATCGGCCATGCTCGCTTCCAGCTCCGCGCGCAGCTCGAGTGCGACGACCTGCCGGCGCATCTCGCGTGCGGCCTCGGCGCGCATCGTTTCGGAGCTGCTGCTTTCGAAACTCTCGACCAGCTGGCGCAGCGCGAGCAGGCGGTCATACAGCGGCGTCGCCGACAGCGGCGGGGTGAGATGGTCGACGATCACCGACAGGCCGCGCCGCTTGGCCTGCGTGCCCTCGCCCACGCCGTCGACGATGTAGGGATAGATCGACGGCACGTCACCGGCGATCAGGCGCGGGTAGTCGTCGGTCGCCAGCCCGACCGCCTTGCCGGGCAGGAACTCGTAGGTGGAGTGACGGCCGAGGTGGATGATCGCGTCGGCGCGGAACACGTCGCGCAGCCAGTGGTAGTACGCGAGGTACTGGTGCGGCGGCGGGATGCGCGTGTTCGCGTGCAGCAGCTCCTCATCGACTTCCCAACCGCGCGGCGGCTGCGGGCCGATGAACACATTGCCCAGCGTGATGCCCGGCAGCACGACGCGTTCGCCGTGCACCATCACCGCGCCCGGCGCCGCGCCCCAGCCGCGCAGGCCCGGCAGCGACAGCGCGGACAGTTCGCGCGCGAGTGTGTCGGCGGCCGTGCACTGCGACGGCATCGGTGCCTGCTTCAGGCAGCGCTCGTGCGTGGCGACGAGCGACTCGAACACGTGCAGTGCGCGGTCGCGCGCGGGATGCTCCAGCCCTTCGAGCAGATGACGCAGTTCGCGCTCGGCGTCGGCGAGGATCGCCAGACCCGACTCGCCTTCGCCCTGCGCACGCGCCAGCGCGAGCTGGCCCTGCAGGCGTCCGAGCGGGCCGGTTTCGACCTCCGCGCGCACGCCCGGCGGCAGCGTCGCGAACCAGCGGCGGTACGCGTCGGCCGATAGCGACGGCGCAAGGCGCGCGATCGCGGCGAGCTCGGCATTGTCCTCGGGCAGGTTCACGCCTTCGCGCATCATGCGATCGAGCAGCGCTTCCGGCGTGTCCGGCAGATCGTCAACGCGATAGCCGGCCTCGCGCATGGCCTTGAGCACGTGGTGCAGCGAAGCCGGCACGTCGAGGTTGTCGGCGCCGATGTTCTGCCGGCCGGGCGGGTGGTTGTAGTAGATGATCGCGACGCGGCGCTCGGCTGCGGGCGTCGCGCGCAGCTTGTGCCAGCGTGCGATGCGTGCGACCAGCGCGTCGATTTCCGCATTCACCGGCTCCGGCCGCTGCATGCGCACCCCGGTCAGCGTGTCCACATGCGGTCGGCCCGCTGCAGCGACGACAGCCGGCTGGCTGCTGCCCTGCACTTCCGGCATCGCGACGCGGTACTGCACGCTCGCGGCCGGCAGGCCGTCGCCGGACAGGCGCCAGGCGGCTTCGCTGCGGTCATTGAGCCGGATCGCCTTGAACACCGGCACGTCCAGCTGTGCCAGTGCGGTCGTGGCCGCATCGCGCCCTTCCGCTGCGCCGACAACGAAGTCCTGCAGCACCACCACTGCGGCAAGCCCGCGCGCGCGCGCGAGATCCTGCACCGCCTGCAGCGAGACCGCGCCCCAGCGTGCATGCAGCGACGCGCAGTCCAGCGCCCGGGCCTGCGCCTGCGCGCAGATAGCGTCGCCGGTGTTCGGCTCGCCGGTGTTGAGGTCGAGCACGACCACGAGCGGCCGGCCGGTGCGGGCGGGCTCGTCGACCACGCGGCCGTGCTGACGGAACCAGCGGTCGGGCTGCGCGGCTGGCGTCGGTACCGCTCCGCCATCGAGCATCCAGCGCAGCGCATCGCGCAGGTTGTCCTGCCCGCCCTCGCGCCACAGCGCGCGCAGCGCGAGCCAGTCACGTGCGAACGGGTGCGCGGCGGCGCGTGTCGCCAGCGCTGGAGGCGTCGGCGCATCGGCGGTCAGCGCCGCGATCTCGGCCGCGCTG
>CADCUA010000350.1 GCA_902805755.1 uncultured Lysobacter sp. | reverse complement strand
AACTCGGCGCGAGCATTCGCGCACGGAGCTAAAACGCAAGCTCATCGTCCGTGGTGTACCGGAAGACGACGCAGTGGCAGCGATCGACCGCTTGAGCGACGCAGGCTGGCAGGACGACAGGCGCTACGCCGAGAGCATGGTGCGCAGCCGGGTCAGTTCGGGCCACGGCCCCATCCGTATCCGGGCGGAATTGGCAATGCAGGGGCTGGACCGGGATGCTATTGCCGCCGCGCTCGAGACGTTCGAGGGCGACTGGGCAGAGTTGGCGCGTGAGCAGGTTCAGCGCCGCTATGGCGCGTCGATAAGCGAGGATGCGGCGCTGCGCCGCAAGGCGGCAGATTTCCTGATCCGGCGCGGATTCGATGGGGAGTGCGTCCGCGCTGCCACGCGTCCAGATACGCACGATTGATCGGGTCTGGATTGGGGGGCGGTCGTGGCCCGGCTGTCGGGCGCCGGACGGCCAGTCGATGCCGCGCTACGTCCAGCGTCGATGCGAGCGGCATGGAAAATTGAAGGTCGCTGGCGATTACTGACCTTCACCGGACCAGCGCCGCGCGGCCCTTGCCCCATCGCTAACTCCTTCGAGGAGGAACTGGCAGGTACGCGGTAGGCGACTTGCATACATACGCGTTTCGACTCGCGCCAACAGCCGCGGATGGACCGTCCCGATGGCGAGCCTGCTAGGCTAATGCATACCCGACCCAGTCCTGTGCCGACGCTGTATCAGCCGCGTTGGCCGCTCGGCCATCCGCATTCGAATCCAGGCCCGCATGAAAACGACCACCGAAATCCGGCGCGATTTCCTTGAGTTCTTCCGCGATAAAGCTCACACCATCGTTTCGTCGGCACCACTGGTCCCGGCCAATGACCCGACGCTGTTGTTCACCAACTCGGGCATGGTGCAGTTCAAGAACGTTTTCCTCGGCAGCGAAAAGCCGGGCTACGTTCGCGCGGCGGATGTGCAGCGGTGCCTACGCGCGGGCGGCAAGCACAACGACCTCGATCAGGTGGGCTACACCGCTCGCCACCACACGTTTTTCGAGATGCTCGGCAACTGGTCGTTCGGCGATTATTTCAAGCGCGACGCCATCCTGTGGGCATGGGAGCTGTTGACCGGCGTATGGCAGTTGGCGCCGGAGCGCCTGGTTGTCACCATCTACCATACCGACGACGAAGCATTCGAAATCTGGAATCGCGAGGTCGGGGTTCCGGCCGAGCGTATCGTCCGGATCGGTGACAACAAGGGGGCGCCGTTCGCTTCCGACAATTTCTGGCAGATGGCCGACACCGGTCCCTGCGGCCCGTGCACGGAAATCTTCTACGACCACGGCGACCACATCGCCGGCGGGCCCCCAGGGTCTCCCGATGAGGACGGCGACCGGTACATCGAGATCTGGAATCTGGTGTTCATGCAGTTCGACCGGCAGCCCGATGGCACGCTGGTCCCACTGCCGGCGCCCTGCGTCGATACCGGCATGGGGCTGGAGCGTCTGGCGGCTGTGCTTCAGGGCGTGCACGGCAATTACGACATCGATATCTTCCGCCACCTGATCGCGAAGGCCGCCGAGTACACCGCCACGCCTGATCTGCAGAACAAGTCGCTGCGTGTCATCGCAGACCACATCCGCGCCTGCAGTTTCCTGATTGTCGACGGCGTGCTGCCCAGCAACGAGGGGCGCGGCTACGTACTGCGGCGGATCATCCGGCGCGCATTGCGCCACGGCTGGATGCTAGGCCAGAAGCAGCCGTTCTTCCATCGTATGGTTGCGCCGCTGGTCGAGGTGATGGGCGGTGCTTACACCGAGCTTGCGGCGAAGGCCGAGTTCGTCGAGCGCGCGCTGCTGGCAGAGGAGGAGCGGTTTGCCGAAACACTCGATTCGGGCATGCGGATTTTCGATGAGGTCGCCGCGCGCGCGGCCGGCGTTATTCCCGGTGAGGATGCTTTCCGGCTTTACGACACCTACGGGTTCCCCGTCGATCTGACGGCCGACATCGCCCGTGAAAGAGGGCTCACGGTCGACATGGCCGCCTTCGATACGGCGATGGCGAAACAACGCGAGACGGCCCGCGCGTCCGGAAAATTCGGGAGTGCACACACAATGCCCGCCGAGCTGGCCGCGCAGCTGCCGGCGACCGACTTCCTCGGCTACGAGCAGGTTGCCGAGGAAGGGCTCGAGGTGCTCGCGCTGCTACGCGAGGGTCGCCCGGTCGATTCCGTCGAGGCAGGCGACGAAGCGGTGCTGATTCTCGACCGGACTCCCTTCTACGCCGAGAGCGGCGGGCAGGTGGGTGACGCGGGTGAGCTGGTCGGGGGCGACTCGCGTTTTTCTGTTCGCGACACCGTCAAGCTGGCAGGGCAGTTTCATGGACACCTGGGGCGGCTTGAGTCCGGCGTCATGCGTCGGGGTGATCGCGTTGCGGGCGCGATCGACTCGGCGCGCCGCGCCGCGACCGTGCTGAATCACTCGGCCACCCATCTGCTGCATTCGGCATTGCGCGAATTGTTGGGCACGCACGTCGTGCAGAAAGGCTCGTTGGTGGCGCCTGAGAGGTTGCGTTTTGATTTCGCGCATTTCCAGCCGGTCACGCCCGCGCAGTTGGCGGAGGTCGAGCGCCGTGTCAACGCGGAGATCCGCGAGAACCACGGCGCCGAGGTCCATCACATGGGTATGGACGAGGCACTCGAGTTCGGGGCGCTGGCTTTGTTCGGCGAGAAATACGGTGACCGCGTACGAGTGCTGCGTCTGGGTGGTGGATCCACCGAGCTGTGCGGCGGCACCCATGTGTCCCGCACCGGCGACATTGGCCTCTT
>CADCUA010000349.1 GCA_902805755.1 uncultured Lysobacter sp. | reverse complement strand
CTGTACGTCGAGATGGTCGGGTGATCGGCACGGTGATCGAGGTGCGCGACATCACCACCGACAAGCAGCGTGAGATGGAAGCCGTCGCGATGCGCGACCTCGCCGACCTGATCCTGGGCGAGTTGCGCCTGGAGGTTGTGGTGCAGTCGGTCACCGACACCGCAACCCGGCTCACCGGCGCGCAGTTCGGCGCGTTCTTCTACAACACGGTGAACGCGAACGGCGAAATGATGACGCTGTACACGCTGTCGGGCGTGCCGCCGGAGGCGTTTTCACGGTTCCCGATGCCCCGGGCGACGCCGATGTTCAAGCCCACGTTCGATGGCGAGCCGACGGTACTGGTCGCCGACGTGTATGCAGACCCCCGGTTCGGGAAATGGGCGCCGCACCACGGCATGCCCGAAGGCCACCTGCCGGTGCGCAGTTACCTGGCCACTTCGGTGCTGTCGGATACCGGTGAAGTGCTGGGCGGGCTGTTCTTCGGCCATGAAAAGCCGGGCGTATTCGACGAACACCACGCCGGACTCGTCGAAGCGCTCGCTGCCCAGGCCGCGATCGGCGTAAGTCGCGCACGCCTGTTCCAGGAAGCCGAGTCCGCGCGTAGACGCGCGGAAGACGCGGCCGCGGAGAAGGAGCGCCTGTACCAGGAAGCGACGCACGCCAGCCAGATGAAGGACCTGTTCCTCGCCACGGTGTCGCATGAGCTGCGCACGCCGCTGACGTCCATCCTCGGCTGGAGCGACATGCTTGCGTCGGGCCGCCTCACGCCCGAGATGGCGCAGAGTGCGGTTGCGACCATCGCACGCAGTGCGCGTGCGCAGGCCCAGATCGTCGAGGACCTGCTGGACGTATCGCGCATCGTCAGCGGAAAGCTGCAGTTGAACGTGCGCTCGCTCGAGCCCGCGAAGGTGGTCGAAGCGGCGCTCGACGCCGTGCGGCCTGCGGCGCTGGCGAAGGGCATCGCGCTGGACATCCGCTTCGCGTCCGACACCGGCCGCATTTCAGGCGACGCGGACCGCCTGCAGCAGGTGGTCTGGAACCTGCTGACGAATGCGGTCAAGTTCACTCCGCGCGGCGGTCGCGTGGATGTCTGCGTCGAACGCGTCGATTCCCACGTCGCGATCCACGTGAGCGATACCGGGCAGGGCATCGATCCCGCGTTCGTACCGCGCCTGTTCGACCGTTTCAGCCAGCTCGACTCGTCATCGACGCGAGAGCACGGCGGATTGGGCCTCGGCCTCGCGATCGTGCGGCAGCTGGTGGAGATGCACGGCGGCACGATTTCGGCGTCGAGCAGAGGCGCGGGCCAGGGATCGAAGTTCGTGGTCACGCTGCCGATCGCCGCAGTGGAGCGGGAAGGTTTGATGCCCGAGGCGCGCAGCCATGCCGAGGACCTGGGCCAGGCGGTGGAGCAGGCCTTGCCGGTGCTGGACGGGTGCCGGGTGCTCGTCGTCGAAGACGATGCCGACTCGCGGGAGATGCTCGGTACCGTGCTGCGAAGCCGCGGCGCCGAGGCATTGACCACGTCGTCCGTGGCCGAGGCCCTTGATGCGATCGATTTGTTCGCGCCGACCATCGTCGTCAGCGACATCGGCATGCCGAACGCGGACGGGTACGACTTCATCCGCGAAGTGCGCGCGCGCGAAAATGCAGCCGGGCGCTCGCCCGTCCCCGCGATCGCGCTGACCGCTTATGCGCAGGTGGCCGATCGCATGCGTGCGCTGGCGGCGGGTTTCCAGATGCACGTGGCCAAGCCCGTGCATCCTGCCGAGCTGCTGGCCGTGGTGGATTCGTTGCGCAGCTGGCGCGCGGAACCGAAGTAGCGCTCCAGCGTGTGCATGCGCGCAACACATTGCCATGGGATTCAACGGGTGCATCTTTGTCGAAACGCAGTTGTGCGGCGGGTTGACTAGCGTGTGCGACGACTCCGCGCCTGCGTGGCAACGTCCCACATCCAGTCAGGAAGAAGTTCGGCGGTGCATCCGCTTTGCATCCGAAAGGGGCAGGGCGCGGCAGGCGACGAGCACGTCGTGGTCAACAAAAACCTGCTCGGTCAGCGGAAGAAGGTCGGCGGCACAGGCCAGCGCCTTCGGACCCGCGGAGTGCGCGGCGAGCGTGCCGCCGGAATTTCCCCGGTTCAAACGCATCGGACTCGGTTGCGCACGCCTGCTTCGGTTCGGCTGATCACGGTGCGATTGATGGCACCGTGATCGTTTCCGGACGTGGCTGCTCTAGGCCTCGTTGGGCCCCATGTCGCCGAGTCAGCGGCAGGGGTCAGGTTCCCAGCTTTCCGAGGCTGCTATCCAGCACGCGCTGGAGCTTCTTCGCTGCACCACTCACTGCCGCCGCCACCGTCTGGGCCTCGTCGGACGCGGTGACCGGCTGGCGCCCTTCGACGCGTGCCTCCAGCAGGCAATGCTTGTCCCGGTCGCCGGCCTTGTCGGCATTGACGTCGCGCAGGTGCACTTCGACGCGCGTGATCTGGCCGGCAAAGCGTCCGAGTGCCGACTCGAGCGTCTGCTCCACGTGGCGCTGCACGGATACATCGCTCTGGATGTGGTGATCGGTGTTGACCTGGATGAGCATCGGTCCCTCCTGTTGAATGCCGGTATGTCGTCCAACGCAGGCTAGCGGCGCGTCCGTGTAGGTCGCGGGAATGGCTGGAGTGCGGACCCTGTCAGTGGCTCAACCGTTGCTAGTGCGTTCGACCGCTCAGTGCTCCGGCGACGAGCGCGAGAAGATGGCCTTACCGGCGTTGGCCGCGCTGGGGTACATCCGAGCCTGGCGCTACATCGAAACAGTCCCGGTTGAAGCCGA
>CADCUA010000348.1 GCA_902805755.1 uncultured Lysobacter sp. | reverse complement strand
TCTGGTACATCAGCGGCTGCGTCGCCGCCGGCTCATCGGCTTCATTGTGACCGTGGCGGCGATAGCAGACGAGGTCGATGACCACGTCCCTGCCGAACGTGTTACGGAAATCCAGCGCGAGTTCCGCGCAGAACACCACGGCCTCGGGGTTGTCGCCATTCACGTGCAGGACCGGTGCGCCGACCATCTTCGCGACGTCGGTCGAATACAGCGTCGAGCGCGCGTCCTGGCGCTCGCTCGTTGTAAAGCCGACCTGGTTGTTGATCACGATATGGACCGTGCCGCCGACGGCGAACCCGCGCGCCTGCGACATCTGGAACAGTTCCATCACCACGCCCTGGCCCGCGAACGCGGCATCGCCGTGCATGAGCACCGGCAGCACCTGCGAGCGACCGGCATCGCCGCGGCGCGCCTGGCGCGAGCGCACCGACCCCACGACGACGGGATCGACGATTTCCAGGTGTGAAGGGTTGAACGCGAGCGCGAGGTGCACCGGACCGCCGGGCGTTGCCACGTCAGCAGAGAAGCCCATGTGGTACTTCACGTCGCCCTGGTGGGCGAGGTCGCTGTGGACGTGTTCGAACTTGCCTTCGAACTCGTCGAACAGGTGCCGCGGCGGCTTGCCCAGCGTGTTGACCAGCACATTGAGGCGGCCGCGATGGGCCATGCCGATGACGACTTCCTTGACGCCCTGCGCGCCGGCGCGGCGGATCGTGGTGTCGAGCAGCGGTATCAGCGCGTCGCCGCCTTCCAGCGAGAAGCGCTTCTGGCCGACGTACTTCGTGCCGAGATAGCGCTCCAGGCCGTCGGCAGCCGTCAGGCGCTCGAGGATGCGCGTCTTGTCTTCCGCGGTGCGGCCGAACTGACCGCCGGCACGCTCGAGACGCTCGTACATCCAGCGACGCTGTTCGGCGTCGGAGATGTGCATGAACTCCGCGCCTATCGGACCGGTGTAGGTCGCCTTGAGCAGTGCGAACAGGTCGCCTAGCTTCATGCGCTCGCGGCCACCGACGCCACCGGTGCTGAATTCGCTCGACAGATCGGCGTCGGACAACTTGTGGAATGCGAGCGTGAGATCGGGGGCGTCCGGCTTCTGCCACATGTCCAGCGGATCAATGTCCGCACCGAGATGGCCGCGTGAGCGGTACGCCGTGATCAGACGCCCGACATGGCGCTCGCGCTCGTCGCTGGCGCCATGAGACGCGCTGAGCTGCCCGCGCGATGCAGCCCGGGCGGCCTCGGCGATCGAATCGATCACCGCGGAATGCGGCACGTCGCCGGCTTCGCGACCCTTGAAGCCGTCGAAATACGCCTTCCATTTCGTCGACACGCTGTCCGGGGACACCAAGTACTGCTCGTACAGGTCCTCGATGTAGGCGGCGTTCGCGCCGAGCTGGGAGGACTGGGAGAACTGCTTGAGGAGGCTGTCCACGATGGCGATCGGGAAACTCTTTTAGGAAGGCGGGTGGCCGGATCGGCGCCTGCGGCGCGGTCCGGGCAGCGAAGACGCGGGATTATAGCCCGGGGTGGCGGAGCGACGCAGACGGTGTTTAAGGCTGTGTTGTCATATGCCGAGTGCGCGGAATTCAGTGCACTGGCGTGATCGCTCCCAGACCGGGTCGAACGCACGCGCCAGTTCGCGCGCACGCGCGGCACCCTGCATCTGCATCTCGCCTTCTACGCTGTGGCCGAGGGGGCGGAAATACCAGGTCGCCATGTCGCTCGCGATAAAGGCGGACGGATACGCGTGGTCAACGGGATCGTCCACGGTCCTGAATGCGAATGCTGTCGGCAGGCGCTGGGACAGATTGATCAGGGGCGCCAGGCGCCGCCGCGGGGCCTCGGCATCCTGCAGCAGGATCCGGAGCTCGCCGCCGCGCACCGCGAATCGCCTACAGGCGGCGAGCACTTCGGGAACGTCGAGGAGCCCCGGATCCAGCTCGCGGCTGTAGATGCGAACGGTGCGGCGCGCGTCGGCGATCGCACTAAGTGTCGCGACGACCGCCTGCTCACGCGTGTCTACGGCGGCGGGGCCGATGAGCGTCAGTGTCATCGTCTGGTGCTCGATACCCGCTTCCATGAAGCGAGGGCCCGCCGGAAGAAAGCCGTGCCGCGCGTAGAAGCCGATCGCCGAAACCTGCGAGTGCAGGCTGACCGCGGCCCACCGCTGGTCCCGCGCCAGTTCCACCAGCGCGCGCAGCAGTGCATCGCCCACACCGCGGCCGCGCCATGACTCCAGCACGGCCATGCGGCCGATCTTGCGTTGCGGGGTCAGCCGGCCGGTGCCAATGGGCGCGCCGTCGTCGCTGCGAGCGAGGACATGGAGGCACTGCGGGTCGAGTTCGTCGCGCTCGATCTCTGCAGGCACATTCTGGCCCTGGATGAATACGATGCCGCGAACCTCATGCAGCGCCTCGCGCGCTGCGTGGAAATCCACCGGCTCGACATGGAATCGCTCCGCGCTCACGTATCAGGCCCGGCTTCATCGGTGTCGTCCACGAGTTGGTAGTGTCCCTGTCGCACGAGTTCCATGAGGCACTCGCGCCCTTCGGCGGACAACGCGCGGTAGGCCTCGCTGTCTATCAGCGACGAGTTCGCGATGCGCGGTGCGTCCTTGATCGGAAGCGGTAGCGCCTGTCCGCTCACATACAGACGCGCGCCGCGCGCAGACCGGCGCCAAGCCATGCGAGAGAACGGGTGTCGTGCCAGAACAGCGCCGTCATCAAGCTGCGCCTCGAGGTCCCCGGCATCTGCCGCATCCTCGCCCTGGACCACCCCGGCGCTGCGATAGACCGTGATGAATCGGCCGAACCAGTCGCCGAGCCGCTCGGGATCGTTCATCCGCAGCATGTTGAGCGCTTCGACCACGCGGCCCATCGCGGCTGCGTCAATTTCCGCGGGGTCACGCGGAGGTGCCAGGTCCGGATCGCGATAACGCAACGACTCGTCAGCCTCGCTCGCGAGTGTGTCGACGAAGTCGCCCAGCAGCTCGGCAGCCGACGGCGCGCGCATTCCGACCGAGAACGTCAGGCACGCGTCCTCGGCAACGCCGTGGTGCGGTACGCCGGGCGGGAGGTAGAGCATGTCGCCCGGCCCCAGCACCCACTCGTGCGTCGGGTTGAACTCGCGCAGCAACCTGAGTTCAACATCGTCGCGAAATGCGAGCGGAGGATTCGGCGAGGCATCGATCTGCCAGCGCCGATGGCCATCGGCCTGCAACAGGAACACGTCGTACTGATCGACGTGCGCGCCCACGGAGCCACCAGGCGCTGCGAACGAGACCATAACGTCGTCGATCCGCCAGCGCGGCAGGAAGTCGAAGGCCGCGAGCACGGTCGCGACATCGGCGTCCCATTTGTCGACGTCCTGCACGAGCAGCGTCCAGTCCTGACGTGGCATGCCCGGGAACTCGGCCTCGTCGAACGGGCCATGGCGCACGGTCCACGTGTCGTGCTCGCGATCCTGCGAGATGAGGCGCGAAAGCGCGGCCTCCTCGCATGCAAGACCCGCAAGGTCGCCCGGCTCGATCGGCGAAACGAAACCCGGGAACGCATTGCGGATCAACAGCGGGCGTTTCTGCCAGTAGTCGCGCAGGAACACGGCCGGCGTCATGCCAAGGGGCGGGCGTCGCGCGGCATCGACTTCCAGCGGCAGCGCGCGCGTCTTCGCAGCCTTTTGCTTGCTAATCGAGGTGGGTGTGATCTTTTTCATGATCGAACCTCGCGGCGACGGGATGCGTCACCGCTTGATCGGCAGATTGCTTCAGATTCCGCGTGCGAGCTTCTCGGCCAGGCCCGTGTAGCTGGCCGGCGTCATTGCAAGCAGTCGGGCCTTTGCGTCTGCGGGCAGGTCCAGTGTCTCGACGAATGCGCGCATCGACGTGGGGGTGATGCCCTGTCCGCGCGTCAGCTCCTTGAGCTGTTCGTAGGGATTCGGCAGCCCATGCCGGCGCATCACGGTCTGCACGGCTTCAGCCAGCACTTCCCACGACGCGTCGAGATCGGCGGCAAGGCGCTCGGGATTCGCGCTGAGCTTGCCCAGTCCACGGCCCAGCGCGTCGAAGCCGATCAGTGCATGGCCGAAGGCCGTACCGAGCGCACGCAGCACGGTCGAATCGGTGAGGTCGCGCTGCCAGCGGCTGATCGGCAACTTCGCGGCGAAATGCTCGAGCAGCGCGTTCGCGATGCCGAAGTTGCCTTCCGCGTTTTCGAAGTCGATCGGGTTTACCTTGTGCGGCATGGTCGAGCTGCCGACTTCGCCGGCCTTGACGGCCTGCTTGAAGTAGCCGAGCGAGATATAGCCCCAGATGTCGCGGCACAGGTCGATCGCGATCGTGTCGATACGCTTCTGCGCGTCGCACAGCTCGGCGATGCCATCGTGCGGCTCGATCTGTGTGGTGTAGGGCTGCCACGTCAGGCCGAGCGAGCGCACGAAGCGTTCGGAGAAGGCGGGCCAGTCGATGTCCGGATAAGCCGCGACGTGCGCGTTGTAATTGCCCACCGCGCCATTGATCTTGCCGGGCATGGGCAGGGAAGTGAGCACGTCACGCTGGCGCAGCAGCCGCGCGACGACGTTCGCGAGTTCCTTGCCCACGGTGGTCGGCGACGCCGTCTGGCCGTGCGTACGCGACAGCATCGGCAGCGCTGCGTGCTCGTGTGCCATCGCGCGCAGGCGGGCGATAAGGTCGTCGATGCGCGGCAGCAGCACGGTCTCGCGCGCTTCGCGCAGCATCAGCGAGTAGCTGAGGTTGTTGATGTCCTCGCTGGTGCAGGCGAAATGGACGAATTCGAGCGCGGGGCCGAGCTCGGCATCGTCGCGCAGTCGTTCCTTGATCAGGTACTCGACCGCTTTGACGTCATGGTTGGTGGTGCGCTCGATTTCCTTCACGCGCGCGGCGTCCGTGACGGACAGATCGTCGGCAAGCGCGCGAAGTCGACCGGTGGCCTCGGGAGAGAACGGCGAAAGTTCCGGAACGCCCGGATCCTGCGCCAGTGCAAGCAGCCATTCGACCTCGACCTTGACCCGCGCCCTGATCAGGCCGAATTCCGAGAAGATCGGGCGCAACGCATCGACCTTGCCGGCGTAGCGGCCATCGAGCGGAGAAAGGGCAAGCAGCTGGGATTCGATCGTGGCTGACATGGTGCGCGCGTGCGGGGCGGGGCGGGGCGGCAATTCTAACCGCTGCGATCCGTCGGCCCCTGCCGCGATGCAAGGGCTTCGCGGGACCTTGGCGTGGGCGACGTAAGCTCGCTGCTTCATCCGCAAGCAGGAAGACCATGCCGTGGCGACCAGGAAACGCAGCAGCGGAAACAGGATCGAGCGCGACAGCATGGGCGAGTTGCAGGTGCCTGCGGCCGCGCTCTGGGGCGCGCAGACGCAGCGTGCCGTGCAGAACTTCGCAGTCTCCGGCCAGCGCATGCCGCGGGAGTTCATCCGCGCGCTGGCGCTGGTGAAGGCGGCGGCCGCGCAGGTCAACGGGGGCTTCGGGCTGCTCGGCAAGGGCGCGGCGGCGGCCATACGCAGCGCGGCGCTCAGCGTCGCTTCGGGGGAGCACGACGAACAGTTCCCGGTCGATGTGTTCCAGACCGGGTCCGGCACGTCGAGCAACATGAACGCGAACGAGGTCATCGCGGCAATCGCTTCGGCTTCCGGGCGCGTGAAGGCCCATCCGAACGATCACGTAAACCTCGGCCAGAGTTCCAACGACGTCATCCCGACAGCGCTCCGCGTGGCAGCGCAACTGGCGACGGTTGAAGGCCTGCTGCCGGCGCTGCTCCACCTCCGCAGGACGATCGAACGCCGCGCACGCGCACTGGGCAAGGTCACCAAGACCGGCCGCACGCACCTGATGGACGCGATGCCGCTGACGTTCGCGCAGGAATTCGGCGCATGGGCGGCGCAATTGGCTTCGGGCCAGGCGCGCATCGAGGATGCGTTAAAGCGCCTGCGCCGGTTGCCCATCGGCGGCACGGCGATCGGTACCGGCATCAATGCCGATCCTCGATTCAGCGCGGCCATGGCGCGGGCCCTGACGGCGCTGGCCGGCACGCGTTTCGAACCGGCGGAAAACCTGTTTGAGGGATTGGCGTCGCAGGACGATGCGGTCGAGCTTTCGGGTCAGCTCAACGCATTGGCGGTGGCGCTGATGAAGATCGCGAACGACCTGCGCTGGATGAACTCCGGCCCGCTCGCAGGGCTTGGGGAAATCGAACTGCCCGCGTTGCAGCCGGGCAGTTCCATCATGCCCGGCAAGGTCAACCCGGTTGTCCCGGAGTCTGTCGCAATGGTCTGCGCGCAGGTGATGGGGCACCACACGGCAATCACCGTGGCGGGGCAGAGCGGCAATTTCCAGCTCAACGTGATGCTGCCGCTGATCGCTTACGACCTGCTGGATTCAATCCGGCTGCTTTCCAGCGCGATGCGCATGCTGGCCGATAGCGCGATCGAGGGGCTGCAGGTGCGTGGCGACCGGGTCCGCGAGACGCTGGAGCGAAACCCGATCCTGGTGACCGCGCTGAATCCGATCATCGGCTACGAAAAAGCGGCCGCGATCGCTAAACAAGCCTATGTCGAAGGTCGCCCAGTGCTGGAGGTGGCGTCAGAGCGGACCGGCATGTCCGCCGCAGAACTGCGCCGTCTGCTGAATCCCGCCGCTCTTACGAAAGGCGGGATCCATGGCGGCGCGGGCGGCGGCGGTTGAGACAGCTGCCTGATCAGGTGCTGAGGCAGCTATGGATCATTGGCTTACTCGGCTCCGGCAACCGGGTCGGACGGTGCAGCCCCGGCCGTGGGCGAGGGCGCAATCGACGCAGTGGGCGGCCCGGGCGGATTGGAATCGCCGTCCGTGACGTCCTGGTAGCAGTCGGTGACGTCCTTCGTTGTCATCGTCGCGTAGGGCGCGAACTCCGGTAGCGCGGCCGCCAGCTGTTTCTGCGAAGCATGCAGCGCGGGCAGCCTGTCACAGAGCTTGCGCGCCGCTTCACGGATACCGTCGGCCTGCGATTCGACACGTTGCTCGATGCCCTGCGTGTCGCCGGTAAAAACGCCTCGCATCGCTTCGCCCATCGCCTTCATCGCAAGCCCTGCACCCTGGGTCCCGATGTCCATGCCGGCGCCAGCGACCTCCGCCACTTTCGTGCGGTAGTCCAACAGCAGTGCGCGCTGCTGCGGCGAGACCGGCACGGTGCGCCCGTCGATGAGCAGGTCGCCTGTCGGTGTGATCTCGGCCTTCCCAGGACCGCTGTTCGACACCGTGATATTGCCGGTATCGAGTTTGCGCCGGGCCTTCTCGATGGCGCTGGACATCTCGGTGCCGACGGTGCCGGTGACGGCATCGGTCGAGGGCTGCGCGTCGCAGCCGGTCAGTGCGGTAACACAGGCCAGCAATGCGACGCCGGCCATGAGTGGGGTCTTCATGCGTCTCTCCAGTCGGTTCTCTACGAACGCGGGCCTCAGCCCTCGTCGCGCCAACGGCGCATGCGGATCGCGGCGAAGATCAGGGCGAGGCCGATTGCAGCGCCTGCCCACAGGTGCGGGGTCGCAAGCACCGAATACGTGGCCTGCAGGTTGACGATGTCGCGCAGCGCACCGGGGCCGTCCAGGTCCGTCGTGCTCATCTGGGCCACGTCGAACCAGCTGCCCGGGACGACGCTCAGCAATGAGCGGCCTACGACGTTCTTCCAGAA
>CADCUA010000347.1 GCA_902805755.1 uncultured Lysobacter sp. | reverse complement strand
AATGCGCCGCGGTCACTGCACCCGAGCACGCAACACGACGACGCCACCGGCAGGTCCGGCCTGCCGATGGCGTCGAGGCATCGCGGGCGCAGCCATAGACGCTACGCCACCGGCCTCCGCCTCAGTCGCGCATATCCTCCAGCTCCATGCCACGCGTTTCGCGCGCGCCATAGATCACGAACACCAGCGACAGCAGCGCGAAGCCCGCATACACGCCATACGCGAACGTCAGGCCGAGTTCCGCCATTGCCGGGAAGCTGCTGGTGATCGCGAAGTTCGCCAGCCACTGCGCGGCGGCCGCGACCGCGAGCGCGATCGCGCGGATGCGG
Organism: uncultured Lysobacter sp.; assembly: GCA_902805755.1. GTDB lineage: Bacteria > Pseudomonadota > Gammaproteobacteria > Xanthomonadales > Xanthomonadaceae > Cognatilysobacter. The sequence continues at coordinate 2,517 of CADCUA010000347.1, read as the reverse complement.
TTCGGGAACATCTCGCCCAGCAGCACCCACACCACCGGCCCCCAGCTCAGGCCGAAGAACACCACGTACAGGTTCGCCGCGATCAGTGCGATCGGCCCCCAGTTGCCCGGCAACGCGACGTCCGCGCCGCTGCCGACCGCGTGCGAGAACGCCCAGGCCATCAGCCCCAGCGTCACCGCCATGCCGGCCGAGCCGACCACCAGCAGCGGCTTGCGCCCGACCTTGTCGACCAGCGCGATCGCGACCAGCGTCACCAGCACGTTCACGATCGAGGTCGCGACCGTGATCGTCAGTGAATCGGCTTCGCTGAAACCGACCGAGCGCCACAGCGTGGAGGAGTAATAGAAAATCACGTTGATGCCGACGAACTGCTGGAACACCGACAGCGCAATACCGATCCACACCACCGGAAGCAGGCCGAAGCTGCGTCCGCGCAGGTCGCCCAGGCGCGGGCGGTGGTCCATCTGCAGGCTGCGTTCGATATCGGCGAGCTTGCCGTCCAGCGCCGGGCCGGCGCGCAGGCCGAGGACCTCGCCGAGCACGCCGCGCGCCTCGCCCGAACGGCCTTTCGCGACCAGGTGGCGCGGCGACTCGGGCAACGTGAACACCAGCGCGCCGTAGAGCACCGCCGGCAGCACCTCGGACAGGAACATCCAGCGCCAGGCCTCCAGGCCGAGCAGCCACGGCTTCGACGCACCGCCGGCGGATGCGGCGATCCACGCATCGGCCAGCAGCGCGGCGAAGATGCCGAGCACGATCGCCATCTGCTGCATCGAACCCAGCCGCCCACGCGCATGCGCGGGCGCGACTTCGGCGATGTACGTGGGCGCGAGCACCGAGGCCATGCCGACGCCGACGCCGCCGACGATGCGCCAGAAGATCAGGTCCCACACGCCGAACGCGAGGCCCGAACCGATCGCGCTCGCGAGCAGCAGCAGCGCCGCGATCTTCATCGCATCCACGCGGCCGAAGCGGTCGGCGAGCGGCCCTGCGTACCACGCACCGAGTGCCGAGCCGAGCAGCGCGCACGACACCGCGAACCCGGTCATGCCGGCGCTCAATCCGAACGCGCTGCGGATCGAATCGACCGTGCCATTGATCACCGCGGTGTCGAACCCGAACAGGAAGCCGCCGAGCGCGGCGGCGGCGGAAATCATCACGACCCGCCCGGAGGCGCGCGGCGCGCTCGGTGGAATTGCTTCGGCAGTGCCCATGCGGTGTTTCCTTGTCGTGGCCCTGCGGCCGGAATGCGCCGCCTGCGGCGACGCGTGAGTCGAGCGAGCTTTATGGAATACGCAGCAGGGCGCTGTCCATCACCAGCGGATCGACCGCGCCGTCGCCGCCACCAAAACGCATCGGCTGCGCTGTGGATGCGAGCGCGCGATAGCCGCCGTCGTAATCCCAGGTGGTCACATGGATGCGCGTTCCCGACAGCGATGCGGGGCGCCCGAGCGCGGCGGCCGTCAGCGCGAAGCGCACCACGCCGTGCGCAAGGTCCACGTCCAGCGCCGTCAGCGGCGTGACCGCGAAATAGATCACCTGCTTACGCCAGTCCGGCGAGGGCACATGCAGCGCAGCGCGTGGCGACGTCGTGGCGATGCATGCGCGGACAACGCCAGCAATGCGAACGCGCGCACGAGCGCCGATCTCTTCCGCTGCATGCCACCTCCTGCCCGCGCCGCGTCGACGGAACACGCAATCGCCTGATGGACTATTCCACGGCGCCATGACGCGCGCAGCGGCATTCAGCAAGCCGGCTGCATGAATACGTTTGCAGCACGATTTGTGCAATGCGAACCGCCTCTACCATGGCTGCGCGCCGGGCGATCACGCTTCGGCAACCCGCTGGTACGCCGCATACGGCCGCCACGGCGCCAGACAACCGAGGTGGAGAACAACATGACACTCAAACGCAACCTGCTGAGCGTTGCCCTCGCCTCGGCGACCTGGATGACTGCGACGAGCGCCTATGCGCAGTCGGCCACGACAGTCGACGAGCCGACCGCGGAGGATGCAACGGCAACGGCAACCGCTGACGGCGATGCAACGAACTTGGATGCGGTCGTGGTCACCGGACTGCGCGCGGGCATCGAACGCGCAATCGAGACCAAGCGCGAAGCGACCAGCATCGTCGAAGCGGTTTCGGCCGAGGACATCGGCAAGTTGCCCGACATCAGCATCGCCGAGTCGATCGCGCGCCTGCCGGGCATCTCGGCGCAGCGCGTGGCCGGGCGTGCGCAGGTCATCAGCGTGCGTGGCCTGTCGCCTGACTTCGCCACCACCCTGCTCAACGGCCGCGAGGTCGTCAGCACGGGCGACAACCGCAGCGTCGAGTTCGACCAGTACCCGTCGGAGCTTGTCAGCGGGGTTACCGTCTACAAGACGCCGGACGCGGCACTCGTGGGCCAGGGCCTGTCGGGCACGCTCGACATCCAGACGGCGCGTCCACTCAGCTTCCCCGGCCCGGGGCGGGGCGCGCGGGGGCGCCCCCCGCCGCCACACAACAACGCGGGGCGC
>CADCUA010000346.1 GCA_902805755.1 uncultured Lysobacter sp. | reverse complement strand
CACGGTGGTGATGCAGGTGCCGGACTGCCTGCGCAGCGCTGCGTTCCCGCAGATGATACTGCAGTCGATGGTCGAGAACGCGATCAAGCACGGGCTCGAGTGCAAGCCCGAAGGCGGCACCCTGAAGATCCAGGCCGAAGTAGTGGACCACAAGCTGCTGGTCACCGTGACCGACGACGGCGTGGGTTTTGGCGTGATGCCGAGCGATGGCACCGGCCTCGGGCTGCAGACCATCCGCGACCGCCTCAAGCTGCTGCACGGCGACGCCGGCCAGCTGCACATCGCGGCCAACAGCCCGAGCGGCGTGATCGCCATGATCGAGGTGCCGTACCAGCTGTCGAAATAAGCCGGCCGGGCCATGCAGCCCCGGAGCGCCGGACCGGACTTGCCTGCGCCGCTGTTTCATTGAATAATTAATAAATCACCAAAGCGACAGAGACCACCATGCCTACCGCCCCGACTGCGATCATTGCCGACGACGAAAGACTGATGCGCGACCAGCTGCGCCTGCGCTTGTCCGAGGCCTGGCCCGAACTGGAGATCATCGGCGAAGCGAAGAACGGCGAGGAGGCGGTGGAACTGGTGGAACAGCTCAAGCCCGACCTGACCTTCCTCGACATCCGCATGCCCGGCAAGACCGGCATGGAAGCGGCGCGCGACATCGGCGACCGCAGCCAGATCGTGTTCGTCACCGCCTACGACCAGTACGCGGTGGAAGCCTTCGAGCGCGGCGCGGTCGACTACGTGCTCAAGCCGACCGAGCCGGAGCGCCTGAAGCTCACGGTGGACCGCCTGAAGGGTCGCCTGGCGCGCCCGAACGAGAAGGTCAACGACAGCGTGCAGGCGATGCTGTCGCAGCTGGCCGAGAAGATCGCCCAGCCCAAGCCGAAGCACCTGCAATGGATCCAGGCCAGCATCGGCCAGGACCTGCGCATGATCCCGGTCGAGGACATCCTGTTCTTCCGCTCGGACGAAAAATATACCTGCGTGCAAACCGCGACATTCGAAGCGCTGATCCGCAAGCCCGTGCGCGACCTGGCCGACGAACTCGACCCGGCGCTGTTCTGGCAGATCCACCGCGCCACCCTCGTCAACGTGAATGCCATCGAAGGCGTGACGCGCGACATCCGCGGCCGCCACCTGGTGCTGGTCAAGGGCCGGCCGGAAAAACTCGAAGTGAGCCGCAGCTTCCTGCACCTGTTCAAGCAGATGTAGGTTCGGGCAGATGTAGCTTCGGGCAGGCTGGGCACGGTGGCGCAGGGTGTACACAGCGCCGGCCGTCCACCGGCATGCTCAGTTGTGCCTCAGTTGTGCCTCAGTTGTGCCTCAGCCGTGCCTCAGCCGTACTTGTCCCGCCTCAAGCCGGTCCCGCGGAGCGCGCCGTATCGTAGCGCTTGGTCCGCGTGCGCGGACGTTACCGCAGGCATATCCACATGAAACGACAGCGCAACCTGCGTCCGAGCAAGCGCGGCCTGGCGATGTTCGGGCTCGGTTACCTGACAGCGCGCCTGCTTGCACGCTTGCGCAGCCGCGGCCATGGCGCCGGCGGCAGCGAGGACAGCGACGGCAACGACGGCAACGAAGCCCCCTTCCTGCACAGCCGGCGCATCGTCCACAACGCCGGCGAAGCCATCATCTCGGCCGACGACGACAACCGCATCGTGCTCGCCAACCCGGCCGCGGCCAGCATGTTCGGCGTCAGCGTGCAGGAGATGCAGGGGAGCCCGCTGGACCGCTTCATCGAGGCGCCGAACCACCACCGTGGCGGGCCGCCCGACTATTTCCGCTCCGACGGGCGCGCCGGCCGGCGCGGCACCGATTACGCCGGCACCGGCATGCGCGCCGGCGGCGAACGGTTTGCGATCGAAGGCTCGATCGCCGACACCTTGCAGGACGGGCGCACGCTGTACACGATCATCCTGCGCGATGTGTCCGAGCGCGAGCGCGTACAGCGCAAGCTTGCCCGATCGCACGACCAGCTGCGCCAGCTCTCGGCGGCGCTGCAAACCATCCGCGAGGAAGAACGCACCCACATCGCGCGCGAACTGCACGACGACCTCGGGCAGCTGCTCGCGTCGCTGCGCATGGACCTGACCCTGCTGCGCGATGCCTGCGGCAGCACCCCGGAAGCGATGCACCTGATCAAGGGGATGGATAGCAACCTGCTGACCGCCATCACCTCGCTGCGCCGCATCGCCACCAACCTGCGTCCGCGCGCCCTCGACGAAGGCGGGCTGTTTTTCGCATTGCAGGGTTTGCGCGACGATTTCGTCGAGCGCCACGGCATTGCCTGTACCCTGCTGGCCGACGAAGCCGAGCTGCGCCTCGACGACGCAGCCAGCACGGCCATCTTCCGCATCGTCCAGGAAGCGCTCACCAACGTTGCGCGCCACGCACAGGCCAGCAGCGTCACCATGACCCTCTACCGCATCGACCACCAGCTGCTCGTCACCATCCGCGACGACGGCCGCGGTATCCGCGAAGAAGACATGGACAAGGCCGAGTCGCTCGGGCTGATCGGCATGCGCGAGCGCGTCTGGGGCTTGCGGGGGGAAATCTCGGTCAGCGCCGACGAGCCGCCCGGCACCCGGATCGACATCGTCCTGCCGGTAACAGGGCATACGGTATGAGAGCACCTGACAAAACCTCCATGCCTGCGTTGCGACGTCTCGCCGTACAGGCGTACTGTCTTCGACGCCGCGTCTCTCCCTTGGGACTTGGCCTGAAGGTTTTGTCAGGCGCTCCAGGGTGCCCGCCGCGCTGCACGCTGCACGCTGTGCCCTGCACTTTCCGGTGTCATGAGGAGGAAACAATCGCCCGATAAGATGCGCTGGACCTTGAGTTTGCCAAGTTGCC
>CADCUA010000345.1 GCA_902805755.1 uncultured Lysobacter sp. | reverse complement strand
CTTGACGTCCAGCACCCGGTCCTTGCGCGCGACCAGCGTGGCGTCGGCGGTGTCGATGATCACCAGGTCCTCCACGCCGAGCGTGGCGATCATGCGGCGGTCCGATGCACGCACCAGGCTGCCGCGCGTGTCCACCGAGATGACATCGCCTTCGTACCGGTTGCCGTCGGCATCGCGCTCGGCCACCGACCACAGTGATGACCACGAACCGATGTCGCTCCAGCCGCAGCTCACCGGCACCACCGCCGCATGCGCGGTTTTTTCCATGACCGCATAGTCGATCGAATCGCTGGGCCCGGCGGCGAAGGCATCGCGATCGACGCGGATGAAGTCCAGATCCTTTGTGGCCTTGCTGTACGCCGCGCGCACCGCGTCGAGCATGGCCGGCGAGAATTCGGCCAGCTCTTCCAGGTACCGCCGGGCCTGAAACAGGAACATTCCCGAATTCCAGGCGTACGTGCCTTCGGCCAAGTAACGCTCGGCGGTCGCGAGGTCGGGCTTTTCGACGAAGCGATCGATGCGATAGCCGCCGCTTACCAGTTCCTCGCCGCGCAGGATGTAGCCGTATCCGGTCTCCGCATAATCGGGGCGGATGCCGAACGCGACGAGCTGCCCTGCATCGCCCAGCTTTAGAGCAGTACCCACCGCCTCGCGGAAAGCGTTCTCGTCCTCGATCAGATGGTCGGCCGGCAGCACCAGCATGGTCGCGTCGGGGTCTTGGGCCAACACGTGCATGGCCGCAATCGCGATCGCCGGGGCGGTGTTACGCGCGACGGGCTCCAGCAGAATGCCGCCGCTCGCCACACCGACGGCCTGCAACTGCTCGCCGACCATGAAACGGTGATCCTCGCTGCATACCGTCACTGGCGGGCGCGTCTGCGGCAGGCGTGCAACGCGCAGCACCGTCTCCTGGAACAGCGAGTGGTCGCCCATCAGCGCCAGGAACTGTTTGGGCTGGTTCTGCCGCGAGAGCGGCCACAAGCGCGTGCCGCTGCCACCGCTCAACACCACCGGATAAAGCATTGATCGATCCTGTGCACCTGCCTGACCGCGCAGGATAGCTGGCCGAGCCCAGGCCGCCCATGGCGACGTTCGACGTGACTCCGATCTCCGCCGCGCTCGGCTAGAATGCCCGGTCTTGGCCGTCCGGCCCGCATTCATACAGGACCCCGACTCGATGAAGATCCTCGTCGGCTACAAGCGTGTGGTGGATTACAACGTCCGCATCCAGGTCAAGCCCGACGGCGTCGGCGTTGTCACCGACGGCGTCAAGCTCTCGGCGAACCCATTCGACGAAATCGCGCTGGAAGAGGCGCTGCGCCTGCGTGACAAGGGCATCGCGACCGAAGTCGTGGTGGTCACGATCGCGCCGGCCGACGCCCAGGCGCACCTGCGCAATGGCCTGGCAATGGGAGCGAATCGTGCGATCCACGTCGTCGTCGATGCCGGCACCGACATCCAGCCGCTGACCGCCGCGCGCACGCTGCTCAAGCTGGTCGAGCGCGAGCAGCCGGACCTGGTGATCCTCGGCAAGCAGGCGATCGACGACGACGCAAACCAGACCGGCCAGATGCTGGCGACGCTCTGGGGCCGCCCGCAGGCGACGTTCGCGTCGAAGGTCGACGTGGCCGACGGCAAGGCGACGGTCGTGCGTGAGGTCGATGCAGGGCTGGAAACACTCGAGGTCGATCTGCCGGCCGTCGTCACCACGGACCTGCGCCTGAACGAACCGCGCTTCATCAAGCTGCCGGACATCATGAAGGCCAAGAGCAAGCCGCTGGAGACCGTGGCGTTCGCGGACCTTGGCGTGCAGGTTGATGCCGGCCTCAAGACCACGTCTTTCGCGCCGCCACCGAAGCGCAGCAAGGGCATCATGGTCAAGGACGCCGCCGAGCTGGTTGCCACGCTCAAGGCCCGCGGCCTGCTCTAACACTCCGACCGTCGCGCCGCTGCACCGCGCGAGGCCGACCGAACTGCAAGCCACCGGGCGCGCCGAGCGCGCGCACGGAACCGAAGGAACCTGTCATGTCGAAAGTCCTGATCGTTGCCGAACACCTTGACGGCAAACTCAACGCCTCGACCGCGAAGTGCGTCTCCGCGGCGCAGGCGCTGAGTCCCGAAACCATCGACGTGGTCGTGCTTGCCGCAGACCCTGCGAGTGTCGCCGCCGAGGTTGCACAGATCGCCGGCGTCTCGCGCGTGCTGGCCGTGGCCAATGCGGCAAATGCGAACCCGATCGCCCAGGTGCTCGCCCCGCAGGTTGCAGCACTGGCCGGCGGCTACAGCCATGTGTTCGGCCCCAGTACCACGTTCGGCAAGGACCTGATGCCGTGCGTCGCGGCGCTGCTGGGCGTCAACCAGGTCTCCGACCTGATGTCGGTTGAAGGCAGCCATACCTTCAAGCGTCCGATCTACGCCGGCAATGCGATCATTACCGTCGAAGCGCCCGCGGACCGCGTCGTGGTCGCGACTGTGCGCACTGCTTCATGGCCGGAGGCTGCGCGTGGCGGCAGCGCCGCGGTTGAAAGCGCGAGCGTCGAAGCAGCACTTCCCTCGCATACCCGCTTCGCTGGCCTTGCCGCCGGCAGCTCCGATCGCCCCGACCTGCAGAGCGCGAAGCGCGTCGTCTCCGGCGGCCGCGGCGTGGGCTCGGCGGAGAACTTCAAGGTCGTCTACGACTTCGCCGACAAGATCGGCGCCGCCGTCGGCGCCTCGCGCGCCGCAGTCGACGCCGGTTATTGCCCGAACGAGATGCAGGTCGGCCAGACCGGCAAGATCGTCGCGCCGGAGCTGTACATCGCCGTCGGCATTTCCGGTGCGATCCAGCATCTGACTGGCATCAAGGATGCCGGGACGATCGT
>CADCUA010000344.1 GCA_902805755.1 uncultured Lysobacter sp. | reverse complement strand
GCCGCTAGGTTCGTCGAGTTCGATCGCACCGAACTGCAGCATGCCGTCCTCGGCCCATGCCACCGCGCCGTCGCGCCCGTGCGTTACCGGGCCGCGCGTGCGCCAGATCTCCAGCGGCGCGTTGCCGTCGGGCGCGAGCCGCACCTGCAGGTAACGCGCATCGCTGCTGGCCGCTGCGTGATCACCGAAGCCGAACACCGCGAGCACATCGGGCGCCGCAAGCGCCTGCTCCGCGCTGACGTGCGCGTAATCGATCTGCAACGGCGGCGCGTGCGATGCAGGCGCGATCATGCGCGCTCCACGCTGTGGTTCGTGGCCGGCTGCGATGTGTCCTCGGCAAAGCCCACGCGCGCCTGGCGTCGGCGATGGCGCCAGTCGGCCAGTGCCTGCGGCGCACGGCGCAGCGCGTTCAACGTATAGATCGCGCGGAACACGCGCAGGCGCCGGCGCACGGCGGGGTTGTCGAACACGTCGCCGGCCAGCATCGCCACGACCGCCTGCTCGACCTGCAAGAAGTTGCGCGGGCTCGCGAACAGGCGCTTCATCGCCGGCGTGGTGAAGCGGTAGATGAACCACTTGAACTCGGCCAGCCCGCGCGTGAGGTGGCGTTCGAGCTGCGCCATCAGCGCGCGTTCTCGCGCCGGCTCGCGCAATGCCGCATCGATCGCATCGGCGCCGAGCGCGGCGCTGTTCATCGCCAGGTACACGCCCGAAGAAAACATCGGATCGACGAACGCCCACGCATCGCCCGCCAGCATCCAGCCCGGCCCGCTCATGCGCGTGCATTCGTAGGCGTAGTTGCCGGTGACGTGCACCGGGCCGCAGCGCTCGGCCGCCTGCATGCGTTCGGCGGCGGCCGGCACGGCGAGCAGCGTGCGCATGAGGAACCCCTCGGTGTCGCCGCGGCGCTGCTTGAGGTATTCGGGCGAGCACACGGCGCCGACGCTGGTGACGCCGTCGCGCAGCGGGATCATCCAGATCCAGCCGTGCGGCTGGCGGATGATCGTGACGTTGCCGGCGTTGTCGCCCGGTCGTGGTTCGACGCCGGTGAAATGGCTGAACACCGCGGCGGACTGGTGCTTCGTGTTGCGCTGCTTGAACTTGAGCTGGCTGCCGATGACGGTGTCGCGGCCGCTCGCATCGACCACATAGCGCGGCGCGAACGCGAGCGCGGCGCCGTCCTGCGCGCGCGCATGCACGGTGCGCGGGCGCTGCGCGTCGTCGAAATCGATGCGCTCCACGCGCACGCGCTCGCGCGCATCGACGCCCGTCTCGCGCGCGTGTTCGAACAAAAGCTGGTCGAACTCCTCGCGCTTGACCTGGAATGCATGGTCGTAACGCGCGCCGAGTGCGTGCTTGAACGGGAACGTGTTGTAGCGCCCGTCGTCGACCGGGAAATCCGCGCCGAGCTTGAGCACGCCGATCTCGCGCACGCGCTCGAGCACGCCGAGGCGCTCGAGGATCGGCATGTTCATCGGCAACAGCGATTCGCCGATGTGAAAGCGCGGGTGCACGGCTTTTTCCAGCATCGTCACCCGCCAGCCGGCGCGCGCGAGCAGCGTGGCCGCGGTGCTGCCGGCCGGGCCGCCGCCGATCACCAGCACGTCGGTTTCGATCGGCACGGGGCAAGGCCCGGAGGCGGCGGCCGGGGCCGCGTCCGCAGAAGCAAAGGTGGGATCCATCGCACAATGATATCTGCCGACCGGCCGGGAACGGTTGCGCCCCGGCCCGGTATCCCGGATCGTTGCCGCCTTCAACACCTGTTCTGGATCACATTCCGATGTCCGCACAAACCCCCGCCGAAGCTGAACTCGCCCAGTTGCTCGTTGAGAGCCTGAACCTTGAAGGCGTGGAGCCGGCCGGCATCGACCCCGAGGCCGCGCTGTTCGGCGAAGGCCTGGGGCTGGATTCGATCGACGCGCTGGAGCTCGCGCTCGCGATCAGCAAGCGCTACGGCTTCCAGCTGCGCTCCGACAGCGGCGAGAACCGCCGCATCTTCGCGTCGCTGCGTGCGCTGTCCGAGCATATCGAGCAGAACCGCGCCGCGGCCTGAGCCGCACGCCATGCCCATCGTCGCCGTCGCGCGGGTGCTGCTCGCGGCGGCGTATCCGTTCCTCGCGCACTGGGCCAGCCAGCGCGGCGGCATCGCGGTCGTGCTCACGCTGGTCGACCTGGTGCTGATCGTGCTCATCGGGCCGCTTGCGCGCGGGCGCGTCTGGGCCTGGGGGCTAGCGGCGGCACTTGGCGCGGCGCTGGTCACCGCGCGTGACGCCGCCTGGCTGCCGATGCTGCTGCTGGCGCCGCCGGTTGCGTTCACCGCGTTCGTGGGCTGGGGGTTCGCGCGCAGCCTGCGCCCGCCGCGCGTGCCGCTGATCACGAAGATCGCCGCCGCGATCGAATACGACCGCCCGGATGACATGCCGCCCGCGCAGCAGCGCTACACGCGCCGGCTGACCGTCGCGTGGGCGTGTCTGCTGGGCGGCCTGGCGCTGGCGAACAGCGTGCTCGCGCTGATCGCCGTGCCGGACGGCGTGCTGGCGCGGCTGGGGCAGCCGCCGCTGGTCAGCGTCTCGCAGCAGACCTGGTCGTGGTTCGCGAACCTTCTCAACTACGGCGTGGTCGGCGGGTTCTTCATCGGCGAGTACCTGCTGCGCCACCGCCTGTTCCCGCAGCGGCGTTACAAGAGCTTTCGCGAGTTCATGCAGCGCATGGCCGGGCTCGGGCCGGGGTTCTGGCAGCGATTGTTCGACTGAGCACCTGTGCACCGAATGCGCATCCGGTCCTTGCGCGAGGCCTGGACGCCGGAAGCCATCGCTTATCCTGTCCAGCCTCTAGCGCCTGTCGCAGTCCCATGCATTTTGTCGTCGCGAC
>CADCUA010000343.1 GCA_902805755.1 uncultured Lysobacter sp. | reverse complement strand
ACATTCCGAGCGAAATGCCGCGGGTGTCCTTCGTGCGGATCGTCTTGACCGCCTGTGGAAGAAACGCCAGCGTCGTCAGTGTCGCGCCGACGTAGCCCACCCATTCGCCAGTCACGGCGTCCTGCCGGCCTGCTTGTAGACGACGCCGTCCTTCATCACGAACTCGACCTTCATCACCGCATTGATGTCCTGCAGCGGGTCGCCGTCCAGCGCGATGATGTCGGCGCGCTTGCCGGCTTCGATCACGCCCTGGTCGTCGACGCCCAGCACTTGCGCGGCGTGGATCGTGGCGGACTGCAGCGCCGCAGCCGCGGGCATGCCGGCTTCGACCATGTAGATGAACTCCCGCGCGTTCTCGCCGTGCGGGCCCACGCCCATGTCGGTGCCGAAGCCGATCTTCACTCCGTTACGGTACGCGCGCTTGGCGGTGTCCTGGATCAGCGCGCCGATGCGCTCGGCCTTCGGGCGTACGACGGCCGGGAAATAGCCTTCGATCTTTGCTTTCTCGGCGACGAAGCGGCCGGCCGAGATCGTCGGGATGTACCACGTGCCCTTCTGCTTCATGAGGGACATCACTTCGTCCGTCATGTAGGTGCCGTGCTCGATACTGGTCACGCCGCCCAGTACCGCGCGCTTCATGCCTTCGGTCCCGTGCGCGTGTGCGGCGACCTTGTAGCCGTAGTCTTTCGCGGTGTCGACGATCGCGCGGACCTCTTCCACGGTGAACTGCGGGGCATCGGCGGACTTCGCGTAAGACAGCACGCCACCGGTCGCGGTGATCTTGATGACGTCGCTGCCGTCCTTGTAACGCTGGCGCACGGCCTGGCGTGCCTCGTCCGGCGAATTGATCACGCCCTCGGTCGGGCCCGGTGGGCCGATCAGGTGCGAGAGCGCCTCGTTGTAGCCGTTGGTGGGGTCGGCGTGGCCGCCCGTGGTCGCGATGGACTTGCCGGCCGCCCAGATGCGCGGGCCCTCGATGAGGCCTGCATTGACCGCATCGCGCAGGTGCAGCTGCACGCTGCCGCCGAGGTCGCGCACGCTGGTAAAGCCCGCCTGCAGCGTCTTCTTCGCGTAGCCCACCGAGCGGAACGCGAAGTCGACCTCGTCCAGGCGGAAGCCTTCGGAATAGCTGTCGGGGCTCGATTCGCCGTCCAGGTGCACGTGCAGGTCCGTCCAGCCGGGGCTGCAGGTGCGCGTGGACAGGTCGATCACACGTGCGCCCGGCACCGATGCGGCGCCGGCGAGAACCTGCTCGATGCGGCCATTGCGTACGACGACCGTGCGTGCATCCAGCATGCGCCCGCTGCGCGCGTCGAACAGCCGACCGCACTGCAGCGCCGTGGCGGTTCTGGCATCAGCGGGATCCGCTGCGGCGGGTCCGGCCGGCTGCGCATGTGCCGCGGCAGCAACGGTCAGGGCGGATACGGCGAACGCAAGGCGGGTAACGCGCATGGGGGACCTCCGACAGGCAAGGTCCGGATTGAAGCACACCGCAGCGCTAGGCTTCAGCGGTTTCGGCAACCGCCAGATCCGGCAACTGCCGAGGGGAGACGACGCGGTTGCGGCCTTCGGCTTTCGCGCGGTAAAGCGCGTTGTCGGCGATCTGCAGCAGGCGGTCGGGCGCGGCGCCATCGGCGGGGAACGTGGCCACGCCGATCGACACGGTCACCGGTCCCAGAGACTGGCGCAGGTGGATGATGCTGGTGCACGCGATGGCCGCACGGATCTCCTCCGCGCGGCGCAGTGCGATATGCAGCGGCGCTTCCGGCAGCACGATGGTGAACTCCTCGCCGCCATAACGGCAGGCGATGTCCTCGCCGCGCGTCAGGTTGTCCAGCACCTCGCCCACGCGGGTCAGCAGCGCATCGCCGGCGGCGTGACCGTGCTCGTCGTTGAAGCGCTTGAAGTGGTCGACGTCCAGCATCATCACCGACAGCGGCAGGCTGCGGCGCTCGCACCGCTGGAGTTCCCGGTAGAGGTTTTCCTCGAGGTAGCGCCGGTTGTACAGGCCGGTCAGCGGATCTCGCAGCGACTGCACGCGCAGCGATTCGCGCAGGCGCAGGTTCGCCACCGTCTGGCTGAGCTGCTCGCTGACCGTGGTCGCGGCTTCGAAGTCGCCCAGTTCCACCTTGTCGCCCGCATGGCCGCACAGGTGCAGCAGGCCGAGCGCGGCACCTTGTGCGGTCATCGGCACGCAGAGCGTCCACTCATCCGGTCCCGAGGCGGGATCCATATGCGCGCAGCGCAGCGTGCCATGCCCGGGCCCGGTGCGGTGCACCTGGCCCCGGCGAAGCGCCCAGCAGTGGTCGGGCTGCAATAGATCGCTGCTTTCGGCGGCGGGCGTGCCGAAGCGCATCCCGGTCTCCGCAAAGTTCTGCGACGCGCGCATCACATAGCAGCGGCCGCCCGCTTCCGGCAGCAGCTCGTGTGTGATGGTGGCGGTGAGCTGCATCGCCTCCTCGGGCGTGTGGCAGCTCTGCAGCAGGCTGCCATAGGTGCCCAGCCTGCGGCGTTGCTCGGACAGCCGGTCGCGTGCGACGGCCGCGGCTTCCAGTTCCTCCATGGCGGTTCGGGCGCGTGCCTCGAGTTCCCGGGCCCGCCGGGTTTCGCGTGACAGCCCGGCCAGCAGCAGGCCCAGCAGGACGACCGGCAGCAGCGTGCCGATGACGACGATGCCCATCAGCAGTGGCACCTGTTCCGCGGTTTCCGCGCTGCGCTGCGCGAGTACTTCGCGTTCGGCTTTCTCCAGCGCGTCGTGGGCTGCGGTCACCGTGCGCATCAGCTCCGCGCCGCGTCCGGCGAGCGTGAGCTCGCGCGCACGGGCCACGCCCTCGGTGCTCTGCACATCGACGAGATGCTGCAGTTCGGCCAGACGCTCCAGCGAGCGGCGACGCATCTCCGCGGCCAGCGCAGTGCGCTGCACATTGTCAGACACCATCCTGACGAGTTCGTCCGTGCTGGTGGCCACGCGCGGCGCCATCGTCAGGTATTCGGCGTGCTGTGTGGGCGATTCGGTCAGACGATAGGCGCGAGCGGCCGACTCGGCGCCGAGCACATGGGCCTCGATTTCCTCGTTCTTCGCCAGCACCCGGTAGGAATGCTCGACCCAAGCGGTGTCCTCCGAGAAACGCGCGATGCCCCACAGCGACGAGATCCCGACACCGAGCAGCAGCGCGAGAGCGAGCAGGAAGGTGGATGTCTGGAAGTTGACGATGCTTGTCTGGATGCGCATGGACGGATGTGGCCCGGGTGCTTCGCGCCGCGTGCCGGGCTGCAGGCGCGGCCCGACGTGCGATGAGATGGAGGAAGCAATGCACACGGCGTGCCAGAGTGGCGCGTGGCGCCCGATGCTCGATGGCGGGGGTTTGTGCACTGCGGTAGGCTTCCCGGTCCCTTTGCCGCCGCGACCGCCGTGACCATCGAAGCCGCTCCGACCACGTCCCCGACTTCCGAACCGCGCGGTTTCGACCCCCGGCAGGTCGAGTCCGCCGCCCAGCGCTTCTGGGACGAGCACCGCGCGTTCGAGGTCGACGAGTCGTCGGACAAGCCGAAGTACTACTGCCTCTCGATGCTGCCGTATCCATCGGGCGCGTTGCACATGGGCCACGTGCGCAACTACACGATCGGCGACGTGATCAGCCGATACAAGCGCATGACCGGGCACAACGTGCTGCAGCCGATGGGGTGGGACGCTTTCGGCCTGCCGGCGGAGAACGCGGCGATCAAGAACAACACCGCGCCGGCCAAGTGGACCTACGCGAACATCGCGCACATGAAGGCGCAGCTGCGGCAGATGGGCTACGCGATCGACTGGTCGCGCGAGTTCGCCACGTGCAGTCCCGAGTACTACGTGCACGAGCAGCGCATGTTCGTGCGCTTGATGAAGCAGGGCCTCGCGTACCGCAAGAACTCGGTGGTGAACTGGGACCCGGTCGACCAGACGGTGCTCGCGAACGAGCAGGTGATCGACGGCCGCGGCTGGCGCACCGGCGCGCTGGTGGAAAAGCGCGAGATCCCGCAGTGGTTCCTGAAGATCACCGATTACGCGCAGGAGCTGCTCGACGGCCTTGACACGCTGCCGGGCTGGCCGGAATCGGTCAAGACGATGCAGCGCAACTGGATCGGGCGCAGCGAGGGGCTGGAGATCACGTTCGACGTGGTCGACGCGCAGGGCAATGCCGTCGAGCCGGTCAGCGTGTTCACCACGCGCCCCGACACGCTGATGGGCGTGACCTTCATTTCGGTTGCCGCTGAGCACCCGCTGGCCGTGCACGCGGCGAAGGGCGATGAACTGCTCGCGGAATTCGTCGCCGACCTCCGCAAGGGCGGTGTATCCGAGGCCGAACTCGAAACCCAGACCAAGCGCGGCCGCGATACCGGCCTGCGCGCAATCCATCCGCTGAGCGGCGAGCAGATTCCCGTGTTCGTCGCGAACTTCGTGCTGATGAACTACGGCACGGGCGCGGTCATGGCCGTGCCGGGCCACGACGAGCGCGACTGGGAATTCGCGCGCGCCTACCAGCTGCCGATCCGCATGGTCGTGGTGCCGGCAAACGTCCGGGATGCGCTGGACGAAGTGCGCCGTGACATGGTGAGCCATCCGGATGCGATGAATGCCGCGCTGGGCAAGAGCGGCATGATCGACGTGTACGACACCCGAGCTGCGGTGCAGGTGGTCGAGGACTTCGAGCGCCGCATCCTCGAAGAGGGCGCGTACACCGAGCGTGGCTGGCTGGTGAACTCGGGCGAGCTGGATGGCATGGAGTTCCAGCAGGCGCTGGATGCGCTCGCGGCCCGCTTCGAAGCCGAAGGCCGCGGCCGCCGCCGCGTGAACTTCCGCCTGCGAGACTGGGGCGTCAGCCGCCAGCGCTACTGGGGCTGCCCGATTCCGGTCGTCTACTGCCACGGCTGCGGCGCCGTGCCGGTGCCGGAAGATCAGCTTCCAGTGATCCTGCCGGAAGACGTCGCGTTCAGCGGTGTGAGTTCGCCGATCAAGTCCAATCCCGAGTGGCGCAAGACCAACTGCCCATCGTGTGGTGCGGCGGCCGAGCGCGAGACCGACACGTTCGACACGTTCATGGAGTCGAGCTGGTACTACGCGCGCTACACCTCGCCGGGCGCGGCCGAGCAGGTCGATGCGCGCGCGAAGTACTGGACGCCGGTGGACCAGTACATCGGCGGCATCGAGCACGCGATCCTGCACCTGCTGTACTTCCGCTTCTACCACAAGCTCATGCGCGACCAGGGGCTGGTTGCGTCCGACGAGCCCGCGACGAACCTGCTTACGCAGGGCATGGTCATCGCCGAGACGTTCTATCGGGAGTTGCCCAACGGTGCGAAGGACTGGATCAATCCAGCCGATGTCGAAATCCAACGCGACGAGCGCGGCCGCATCGTCGGCGCGCATCTGAAGTCCGACGGTCAGCCGGTCGTGATCGGCGGGACCGAAAAGATGTCGAAGTCCAAGAACAACGGCGTCGATCCGCAGTTGATGGTCGGCCGTTATGGCGCCGACACCGTGCGCCTGTTCTCGATGTTTGCCGCACCGCCGGAGCAATCGCTGGAGTGGAACGAGGCTGGCGTCGAGGGCATGGCGCGCTTCCTGCGCCGCTTCTGGCGCGAAGTCACCACGCACGTCGCGCAGCCGGATCATCCGGATATGTCGGACCTTCTGGCAACCGGCACGCAGCTCGACGCCGCCCAGAAGACGCTGCGCCGCCAGTTGCACGAAACCATCCAGAAGGTCGGCGACGATTACGGCCGCCGGCACAGCTTCAACACCGCGATCGCGTCGCTGATGGAGCTGCTCAACGCGGTGTCCAGGTTCACCGACATGAGCGACGCCGGGCGCGCCGTGCGACACGAGGCGCTGCAGACGATGGTGCTGCTGCTCAATCCAGTCACGCCGCACGTCTGCCACTCGCTGTGGCAGGCGCTCGGAAATGCCGAAACGCTGCTGGAAGACGTGCAGTTCCCGCAGGCCGATCCCGCCGCGCTCGTGCGCGACGCCGTGACGCTTGCCGTGCAGGTCAATGGCAAGCTGCGCGGCACGATCGAGGTGCCGGTCAACGTCGCGAAGGAAGAAGCCGAGCAGATCGCGCTCGCCGAGCCGGGCGTCGCGAAGTTCCTGGAAGGCCAGACGGTGCGCAAGGTGATCGTCGTGCCCGGCAAGATCGTCAACATCGTCGCGGGCTGAGCCAGGCTCGACCGCCCTTGCCGCCACCCATCGCCTCGTCCAGACTCCGCGCATGATCCGACGCCTCGCTCCTATCGCCCTCGTGCTGGCCCTTTCAGCCTGCGGCTTCCAACTGCGCGATGCGCTCACGCTGCCGCCGGACCTCGGGCCCGTGCGCGTGGTCGCGGCCGACCGCTACAGTCCGCTGGCGGAAACGCTCGCCCAGGCGCTGTCGCGCGCGGGCGCTGCGGAGCCGACGTCCGAGGTGGCGCAGTCCGCGGTGCTCGACATCCTCGCGGAGAACTGGGGCGATACGCCGATCTCGGTCGATCCGTTCGGCCGTTCCGTAGAATTCAGCCTGCGCTATGCGGTGATTTTCGAACTGCGTCGGGTGGACGGGTCGGCCCTCGTGCCGCGCCAGACGATCGAACTCGCACGCGACTACGTTTCGAACCCGGTGAACTCGATCGGCACCGAAGGCGAGCGCGAAGTGCTCGCGAACGAACTGCGGCGCGAGATGGCCGCGTCGATCCTGCGGCGCATCGAAGCGGCGAGCCAGCCCGGCGTCGTGCCGACGGCGCCGCCCGCGTCGCCCGACTGAGCATGGAACTCAAGCCCGAGCAGCTGACTTCCCAGCTCCAGTCGGGTCCGCTTCGGTCCGCGTACCTGATCGCGGGTGCGGAACCACTACGGGTGCTCGAGGCAGCCGACGCCGTGCGCGCCGCTGCGCGGCGCAATGGATTCACCGAACGCGAGGTGTTCGAGGCCGAGGGCAACCAGCGCGAGCCGGACTGGGGCGCGATGGCGGCAAGCTTCGGCGCCCCGAGCCTGTTCGCCAGCCGACGCCTGCTCGAACTGCGCCTGCCCAGCGGCAAGCCGGGCAAGGAAGGCGCGCAGGTGCTGGTCGATTTCTGTGCAAACCCGCCGCCGGACGTCACGCTGCTGGTGACGGCGGGCGAATGGAGCCGCCAGCACGGCGGCAAGTGGAGCGAGGCGATCGCGCGAATCGGGCAGATCGCGGTTGCATGGCCGGTCAAGCCGCACGAGCTGACGGGCTGGATCGAGCAGCGCCTGCGTTCGCGCGGGCTCAGGGCCGAACACGCAGCAGTGCAGGTGCTGGTCGATCGCGTGGAAGGCAACCTGCTGGCTGCGGCACAGGAAATCGAAAAACTCGCACTGCTCTCCGACGGCTCGACACTGGACGTGGCGCGCATGGAGTCGCTCGTTGCCGACGCCGCACGCTTCGACGTGTTCCGCGTGATCGATGCGGCGATGAACGGGCAGGGCGCCCAGGTCTCGCGCATGCTCGCGAACCTGCGGGCCGAGGGCGAGGCCGTGCCGGCACTGCTGGGCATGGTGATCATGGAGCTGCAGCGCGGCGCCGCACTTGCGCGCGTGCAGGAGCGCGGCGGCAATCTGTCTGCGGAATTCAAGGCGCAGCGCGTCTGGGATGCGAAGCAGCCCATGTACAAGCGCGCGCTGGAGCGCCATGGCGTGGCTCGCTGGGACGCGTTCGTTTCCCACGCCGGCCGCGTCGATCGCATCGCGAAGGGCCGGCCGCGAATCGGCGAGGAACCGGCGGATGC
>CADCUA010000342.1 GCA_902805755.1 uncultured Lysobacter sp. | reverse complement strand
CCCCGCCCAGTCACCGAGGCCGAGCGCGAGGCGGTTATCGCGCAACTGGCGCAGCAGCTGGAGTCGAAGTACGTATTTCCCGACGCCGGCAAGACGCTCGCGGCCAAGCTGCGCGCCCGTGAAGCGGCAGGCGCCTACGCCGGTGCCAATGACGTGGTCGCCTTCGTCGATGCCCTCTCGGCGGACCTGCGCACGCTCAGCAAGGACAAGCACTTCGATGTGATCCACGCTCCTGACTTCAAGCCGCGCCCGGCCGGGCAGCTACCGACCGCGGAGCAGGTCGACGAGATGCGCCGTGAGATTGCACGCCAGGGGTACGGCATCGACAGCATCGCGCGGCTGCCGGGCAACGTGGGCTACATGGAGCTGCGCGGCTTCGGCCCGACCGAAGGGGTCGGTGAAGCAATGTCGGCGGCGATGACGCTGCTGTCGGGCACGGACGCACTGATCCTGGACCTGCGGCGCAACGGCGGCGGCGAGCCGAATTCGGTCGCCTACCTGATGAGCCATTTCTTCGCGAAGGGCGACGAGCGCCACCTCAACGACCTGTACAGCCGCGCGACCGATAGCACGCGCCAGTACTGGACCAGCCCCGCGGTGGGGCCGCGCTACACGAAGCCGGTGTATGTGCTGACCTCCGCGCGTACGTTCTCGGGCGGCGAGGAATGCGCGTACGACTTCCAGACGCAGAAGCGCGGCGTGATCGTTGGCGAGAGCACGGGCGGCGGATCGAACCCGGGCGACATGTACCCGTTGGGCGCCGGCTTCGCGGCGTTCATTCCCGACGGCCGCGCGATCAATCCGGTGACGAAGACGAACTGGGAGCATGTCGGCGTCAAGCCGGATATCGCGGTCGCTGCGGCCGATGCCCGCAAGACCGCGCACGCGGCGATCCTGCGCGACCTGATCAAGGCGTCGTCGAACGCGGACGAAAAGGCGGAGCTGCAGGAGTTGATCGCGAAGGTGGAGTCCGGCAAGGAGGACGCACCGGTGTATTCGATGCGGCGCTGATGGCGGCATCCGGCGATGCGCGCCTGGTGCGCGTCGCCGGGTCGTGCGGTTCCGGGCCGGTGCCAAAAGGCCGTTGCCCTCGGCGCGCCGACGTGGGGATCGCGGTGACGCCATGAATCCGACGCTTGTGGAGGTTGCCGGCTCGGCGTGCGGGGACGACCTCGCATGCCGGTCGGGGGCGGGAACCGACTGGTGTCCAATCGGCCCGACAGAGGTGGCGGGCGCCTGCATCCCCGCCCCGCTGCATCGCCCAGGCCGCTCGAAAGGCCGGCGACAGAGGAAATCAGGGCTAGTCCATCGGTGGGGTGACTTCCGGCCCATGGCGGGATCGATTTGGTGTTGTACTTTACCAGCACACCAGCCCACACCGACCCGGACACCCCGCCATGAACGCTCTGACCTCCCTGTTCTCCACCTCCCTCCCGCGCCCGCAGAACCGCGACAACGTCGTTGCGATGACGCCCCGCCCGGCCAAGCGCGAACGCGATTTCGGCATCGGCTACGGCTCGAGCAGCGGCTACGCGAAGACCCCGCGTTACGCGTCCAGCTGGACCGCTCCGCGCTTCCGCTTCGGTTGAACCCGCAACCAACCCCAACTCCCGGAAACCCCGCCATGAACGTCCTGACTTCCCTGTTCTCCACCCGCCTGCCGCGCCCGCAGAACCGCAACGACCAGTTCGCGATGGTCGCCCGCCCCGCCAAGCGCGAGCGCGATTTCGGCATCGGTTACGGCTCGAGCAGCGGCTACGCCACGACCGCACGCTACGCGCCTGCCTCGACCGCGCCGCGCTTCCGCTTTGCATGAACCGCATGACCCGCCTGTCACCGCACCCCGTGGCCGCCTCCACCTGCGGCCACGCCTGCACGCCGGGCCTGCACCCTGATCAGCCGCCGGGCTTGCGCAGCACGGCCAGATAGACCTCGCCCCGCAGGGCACGCGGCGTACCCGACGCCAGTGCAAGCAGGGAAGCCAGAGCAAACGTTCCCGCAGTGCGCAGCTTGCGCACGCGGCGCCATGCGTTGCTGACGCTGCCTTCCCACTGCAACGCGAAACCCGCCTCGCTCCAGCAACGCTGCAGCACCACCGGTGCGATCGGCGAGATATGCCCCTGCTCGCGATAGTCCTCGTCGCGGAACCACTGGAACACGCCGCTGCGCACGAACATCGCCTGCGACACCGGGTTCGCGAGATTCGGCGTGGAGATCACCGCCGTGCCGCCGGGCCTGAGCGCCGCGAAACACTGGCGCAGGAAGTGGTGCGGGTTTTCCAGATGCTCGACAAGCTCCAGCGCGATCAGTGCATCGAACTGCTGCGGCAGCCCGGCGGCGAATTCGCGATTGAGGTCCAGCGTGTAGAACGGCACGCGCCCGCGCGGCTGGAAGCGCTCGATGAACAGATCGCTTGCGGTGACCGCGTAACCCAGGTCGGTGAGGCGCTGGCTCATCGCGCCGCCGCCCGCGCCCAGTTCAAGTACATGCGTACCGGCATCGGGCGGCACGGCCGCGACCAGGCGCTGCGCGGCGAGTTCGTGCAGGCCGGGCGCGGCGAAGATCGGAATGCCCTGGTACATGCTCAGGTTCGAGCCACCGAACGCATCGCGGAAGTTGCGTGCGCGTTCGCGGACGACGTCGTCGCGGTCGGGCGTGTCGGACATGGCGGCCGGGGTCTGATCGGGACCGGGAGTGTAGCGGGCGTGTGCGGCGGCTAATGCGGCGGACGCTGCGTCAAAGCCTGCAAATCACATTGCGGGATCGAGGCGCGCCGCCGTGGCTTCGTTAACCGCCCGCCCAGCGCCGCGGCAGCAGCAGCTTCAGCGCGCGCTCGGCGCTCTTGCGGCGCAGGCCGCGCTGGCGCAGGCCACGAAGGATGGGCCCGATCCA
>CADCUA010000341.1 GCA_902805755.1 uncultured Lysobacter sp. | reverse complement strand
TGCAAAGCCCTCGGCGTTTTTGCGCACGCTGCACGAGTGCGGCGCGCTCGCGGTAGTGCTGTCGGAAATCGAAGCCCTGTATGGCGTGCCGCAGCGCGCCGAATACCACCCGGAAGTCGATACCGGCGTGCATGTGGAAATGGTCTGCGACATGGCCGCGCAGCTTGCACCGGGCGACGATCTCATCGGCTTTGCCGCGTTGACGCACGATCTGGGCAAAGCGCTGACGCCCGAGCACGTGCTGCCCAAGCACATCGGCCACGAACGCGCCGGCCTCGCACCACTTCGCGCACTGTGCGACCGACTGCGCATACCGACCGAGCATTGGCAGCTTGCCGCGCATGTGTGCCGCGAACATCTCAACGTGCACCGTTTCCACGAGCTTCGAGCGCAGACGGTGGTCGAACTGATCCGGCGCTGCGACGGCTTCCGCCGACCGGAACGCATCGCGCAGATCGCAGTGGTATGCGAATGCGACAAGCGCGGGCGCGCAGGCCTGCAGGACGTGCCCTACACGCCGGGCCCGGCACTGCGTGCAGCGCACGCCGCCGCCTGTGCGGTCCGCACCGGCGACCTGCCGCCGGGGCTGGAAGGCCCGGCCATCGGCGAGGCATTGCGCCGCGCACGCATTCGCGCGGTCGCCGAAGTGACGGGGCATCGCTGAGCGATACCCTCGTCTCGACGCAAGGCCGGCGCCCCGTGGGCTCAAGCGGATAACACCGGCATCCGCATGCAGTGCAGCAGCGATTCCGTGCGTCGTGTTGTCTCGACGGCGCGCGGGGTGGTCGCTCTACCGGTCGCGCTTGTCCGACGAGCGGTTGCGTTCCAGTGCGGCGGGCGCAGTACGCTTCTGGCGCTGGGTTGAATGTTCGTTTCCGGAAGGGAATTCCATGAACCGCGGGTTTGCACCGGGCTACGACGCGATCATCGACGCATGTGACGCGCTGCATTTCGAGATGGCGGCCCTTCGTCATCGCCATGCCTGCGACGCCGAACTTCTGTCGGCATGGCTGCCGCGTGCCAATGCCATCGCGTGCCAGGCGATGGAACTGGATGCCCACTACGACGACCGCGCGGCGTTCCTGTTCGTGGTCGACCGCTGCGACGAGATGCTTGAATCGATCGGCCTGCCACCGCGCGGCGCGATGGGTTACAGCTCGAGCCGCCGCACGCTGCCGCGCTGGAACACAAGAGCGCTCAAACGCGCCTGACGCGGCTCGCGTGCCAGCACCGCGGCCTGCGGCTGCCTTGCTATGCATGCAGAGCGTTCTCGGCGTGGCTCCAGCACCAGCGTGGCGCGGTGAACGATAAGACGTGTGGCTGACAGGTTGGTGCGTGCGCCTTGCAAAGCAGGGCGCCCTGCCTCGCTCGCAAAACATTGCGAAACATCGCATCGCCTGCCGAGCGTGCTCGACATCGCGGCGAAGCGGCCTCCGCTCCCGCACTGCACGCTGCGATGCGATCTGAACCGTGTAATCGCGAACGACCGGCGATGCCCGTCCAGCGTTCTCGCCGTCGACGGCTGCGCTTCCCTGCATTCGCGCCCCGCCTCATCAACAATCCACACCAAGCCCTTCAGGCCGCCGGCGCCCGTCCGATAACGAAGCGATGCCCGGAGCCCGCCCACGCGCCGCACCGCGGCGGACCGGAGGCCGCTTGCACACGCACTACGACAATCTGAAAGTGGCGCGCGACGCACCGGCCGAGGTCATCAAAGCCGCCTACCGCGCACTGGCACGGCGTCATCATCCGGACCGCAATCCGGACGATGCTGACGCCGCGCGCACCATGCAGGCGATCAACGATTCCTACGCGGTGCTCTGCGACCCGGCGCGCCGCCGCGAGCACGACGCGTGGATCGAGCGGCAGCAGCTTCGCAGCACAGCACCCCTGGCACCCGCTCCGGCGCGGGTCCGGCAGGCCGATGCGTCGCGCGTTGCGCCTGAAACGAGCCATCACACGCGCGCCCTGCTTCGCCGACACAGGCGCGTGGCGGCCGCGCTTGCCGCTTCATTGGCGCTCGCTGCTGGCACGGCCGCCATGTTCCACCGTCCGCGCGGTGAGCTTCCGCGTGAAGGTGGGCCCGCATCCGTCGATTCCGAATGGCAAATCCAGGCGCTGGACCCGTCCGATCCGGTGCAGGCGCAGGCCAAGGCCGCCGTCGCCGCTGCGCGCCGGCAGACCGCGCAGGCCCTCGCGCGGCGCACGCTGGAGATGCCGGACGTTGCGTTTCCCACGATCGATATGCCGGCGACGGTGCCGCCGATCGGTCCAATCGCGCCGATGCCGGACCTGTCCGCTCCGCTGGCGTTCGCGTCCGATCCTAACGGCAGGCCGTGGCCGGCCGCGGCCGGTTACGTGGAGGGCTTTCCGCAGGGCTTTACCGAAGGCCTCACCACGGTGACGGTCGACAACCGCGGCAATCCGTCGGCGGTGTTCCTCAAACTGGTTTCGCTGGACCATGACCCGGCGCCGGCGGTACGTCATGTGTACGTGCCTGCACACCAGCAGTTCCGCATGGAAAGCCTGCGTCCGGGCCGTTACGAAGTGCGTTACCACGAGTTGCTGACCGGGCGCCTGAGCCGTTCCGAGCCATTCCATCTGCAGCAGATCGAAGACGGCGATCGCACGCATTTCAGCGAGATCGACATCACGCTGTACCGGGTACCGGGCGGTGATTTCCAGACACGGCCGATCGCACTCGAAGCGTTCTGACCGCCTGTAGCAATCCCGCGCAGCCCGCATCGAACTGCAACAGTCACGCGCCGCATCGATTGCAGCACGCACGGCTTCTATTTTCGGGGCGATACGCCTGCACGACCGGCAAGGCGCGCGTCGAACCACTGCAGTGCACGCACCAGCCGCGTTCGCCCGATCACCAGGCCGATCGCCA
>CADCUA010000340.1 GCA_902805755.1 uncultured Lysobacter sp. | reverse complement strand
CCACGCCTCCGTTGATCAGGTCATCGCCGCCCTTTGCGTACAACGCAGGAACGCCCGCCTTCGCGAAATTGAAGTGATCGGAGCGAAAGTAGAAGCCGTCTTCCGGCGTGGCTTCGGCGTGTAGCGTGCGGCCCTGCTTCGAGGCGATCGCTTTGAGCATGTCTTCAAGCTCGGAGCTGCCGAATCCGACAACCGTCATGTCTCGTGCGGCGCCGATGACCGGCATCGCATCCAGGTTGATCACCGCTACGGTCTTCTGCAGTGGCACGGTTGGATGCGCGACGTAATACTTCGAACCGAGCAGGCCGGACTCTTCCAGGGTCACAGCAAGGAACAGCACACTGCGCTGGGGCTTCGGCTTCTGCGCCGCGAACGCTTCGGCGATCTCGAGGATGCCGGCCACGCCAGTGGCATTGTCGATCGCGCCGTTATAAATAGAGTCGCCACCCGGCGCCGGGGCATCGCCTTCATGCGCGTGATTGCCGAGGTGGTCCCAGTGGGCCATGTACACCACGGTTTCGTCCGCACGCGTGGTCCCGGGCAGGCGCGCCACGACATTGCGCGAAGTCTTGCGGGCGGTCTGGCTGTTGAGCTCGAGCGAGGCGGTCGCGTCCAATGGGAGTGCCTTGAACCCGCGCGTACCTGCCGCGCGGTAAAGCGCATCGAGATCATGGCCGAGATCGCCCAGCAGCGTGCGAGCCGCCTCGCCCGTAAGCCAGCCCTGCACCGGCAGGCGCGGTTCCGGGTCATCCTGCGCCGGCAGATCGAACTGCGCGCCGGACCACGAGTTCTTGACCACGTCCCAGCCGTAGGACGCGCCCTCACTGTCGTGGATGATCAGCGCGGCAGCGGCGCCTTGCCGGGCGGCTTCCTCGAACTTGTAGGTCCAGCGCCCGTAATACGTCATGCGCTTGCCTTCGAACAGCGCCGGATCCTGCGCATGGAAGCCGGGATCGTTGACCAGCATGACGACGGTCTTGCCCTTGACGTCGACGCCGGCGTAATCGTTCCAGTTCTGTTCGGGCGCATTGACGCCGTAGCCCACGAACACAAGTTCGCTGTCGGCGATGTTGACCTTTGACTGGCCGGTGCGCGTGCCCACGACCATATCCGTGCCGAACGCAAGCTCACGAGCGGCGCCCTTGATCTTCAGGCGCAGCGTCGTCGCGGGATCCGCGGTCGTCTGCACCATCGGTACGGTCTGGAAGTAGCTGTCACCGTTGCCCGCCACCAGACCGATTCGCTGGAACTGGGCTTTCAGGTACTGGACCGTCTTCTCTTCGCCCGGGCTGCCCGGCGCGCGGCCCTCGAACTCGTCGGAGGCCAGTGTCTGGACGTGCGCCGCAAAATCCTCGGCGCGGATTGCTGCATCGAACGTTGCCTTGGGCGCCTGCGCAGCGGCCTCGGACTTGGGCGCCTGCGGCGCATCGCTGCGCTGGCAGGCGGTTATGGCAAGCGCGGCGGACACGGCCGTCGCTAGAAGCAGCGGATTGCGGGACATGGAGCCTCCGGGAGCCGGTCCTCCCGGCGCGAAGGCCCATTCTAGGCATGGCAGGTGAAGCCCCGGCTTGCCGCGCCGGGCGGTTCACCGGCGCGGGTTGCACGAACAGCGAATCACTCCGCGGGCGGCGTCAGCGTGCTGAACCGCACCGCGCGCGCGCCCGTGATCGCGCCGGTCGTTGCACTCTGGTGCACATACAACGTGACCTCTCGTTCGAACACGAGCGGCCCATCCACGCGCGCATTCGGGCCGATGACCACGCGAGGCAGTCGGCGCTGGCTGATGCTCAGCCACTGGCGCGGCTTGCGGTAGACGAGCCCGCCGCGCACATGCGAATCGATGCCGACCGTGACATCGCCGTTGACGGTTTCGATACCACCGGTGACATCGGTATCGACCATGCCGATCGAGCCGTTCACCGTCTCGATCGCTCCGGCCACGCGTCCGCCGCGATCGATGAAAACGCTGCCGTTGACCGTGCTCACCGAGCCGCCGATCGCCACGCCGGTTTCAACGCGGATCGCTCCGTTGACCGTCTCGATGGCGCCCGTGCGTGCGTTCTGCGCCACGGTAATCCCGCCGTTGACTGCTTCGAGCGAGCCGCTTTGCGCATTCGCATCGACGCGGATGCTGCCGTTGACGGTCTCGGCCGTTCCGGTCTGCGCGCCAGCTTCGATGCGGATGCTGCCGTTGACGGTTTCAAGCGTGCCGTAACGTTGCCCGGCGACCGCAGTGATCGCGCCGTTGACCTTGTCGATGTTCTGCACCTGGGCATGCGCGGGCAGCGCGAGCGCGAGCGACAGCGGGAGGAAGAAGGCGTAGCGCTTGGTCATGGCGGATCTCCGGTTTGGTTGAAAGCCGGTCCGGTGCGAGCGTGATCGCCACGCATCCGGGCATGACCGGCGGCTTCGCTACAATCGCACTCTTCGCCCGCCCGGGCCCCTGCCCGAAGTCACTGGGACCAACGACGTGCCCGAGATCGCCGCGCCTGCCACTGCCCCCGTCGTGTTGATGATCCTCGACGGCTGGGGGCATCGCGAGGACCCCACCGATAACGCGCTGGCGCAGGCCCACCTGCCGAACTGGCATGCGCTCCTGCGCGAATGCCCGTCCACGCTGATCCACACCGAAGGCCGCCACGTCGGTTTGCCGGACGGGCAGATGGGCAATTCGGAAGTCGGCCACATGAACCTGGGCGCCGGCCGCATTGTCTACCAGGACCTGACGCGCATCGATGCTGCGATCGAGGATCGCAGTTTCTTTGACAACGCCGAGCTGCGCGCGGCCTGCGCGGCGGCGAATGCCAGTGGCGGCACGCTGCACGTGATGGGGCTGCTTTCGCCCGGCGGCGTGCACAGTCACGAGCTGCACATCCTTGCGATGCTTGAACTTGCGCAGCGCGAGGGCGTTGCGCAGGTCGCGGTGCACGCGTTTCTGGATGGGCGTGACATGCCGCCGCGGTCGGCACGTGCGAGCCTGGAACTGCTGCAGGCCGCGTGTCAGCGCCTGGGCAACGCGCACATTGCAAGCGTGAGCGGTCGGTATTACGCGATGGACCGCGACCAGCGCTGGGACCGTCAGCGCCGCGCGTGGGATGCGATTGTCGAAAGCGTCGCCGATTACCGTGCACATGACGCGCTGTCGGCGCTCGATGAGGCCTATGCCCGTGGCGAGAACGACGAGTTCGTCGCGCCGACCGTCATCGTCGCGCGGCATGACCAGCCCACCGGCGAAGTGCGCGATGGCGATTCGATCGTCTTTATGAACTTCCGTGCCGACCGCGCGCGCCAACTCACCGCGGCGTTCGTGGCGCCGGACTTCAACGGCTATGAAGCGAGGCGGCCGAAGCTCTCGCGCTTCGTATGCCTGACCGAATATGACGCGAAGCTGCCGGCGCCGGCCGCGTTCGCGCCGGACGATCTGCGCAACACGCTGGGCGAAGTGCTGGCCGCGAACGGTCTGCGCCAGTTGCGCATCGCCGAGACGGAAAAATACGCGCACGTGACGTTCTTTTTCAGCGGCGGCCGCGAGGCGCCGTACGAGGGCGAAACCCGCACGCTGGTGCCGAGCCCGAAGGTCGCGACCTACGACCTGCAGCCGGAGATGAGCTGCCCGGAAGTGACTGAAAAGCTGGTGGCGGCGATCCGCTCCGGCGAGATCGACGTGGCGATCTGCAACATCGCCAATCCCGACATGGTGGGCCACAGCGGCATCCTGTCCGCGGCGATCCAGGCGGCCGAAGCGGTCGACGTGGCGATCGGCGCTGTCCGCGAGGCCGTGCGCGAGGTGGGCGGCGCGCTGATCGTGACCGCCGACCACGGCAATGTGGAAATGATGCGTGATCCCGCATCCGGCCAGCCCCACACCTCGCACACCGTGGGGCCGGTGCCGCTGGTGTATTGCGGGCCGCGTCCGGCGCAGGTTCGCAGCGGCGGCGCGTTGCGCGATGTCGCGCCGACCGTGCTGGACCTGCTTGGCATCGTCGCGCCTGATGAAATGACCGGCACCAGCCTGCTCGTCCATTGATCACGGTGCGCCGCGCGGTTCGAGCGACTGCAAGCCTTGCGCTTGTGGTGTTGTGGCTGGGTAGCGGGGCGCTCGCGCAGACGCAGAGCCGCAGCGAAGCGGAAAAAAAACTCGCCACCGTCAAGCGCGAACTTGACTCCGTCGCGCTGGAACGGCGACGTCTGGAAGGTCAGCGCGGCGACGCGGCACGCCAACTGCGGCACGCGGACGAACAGGTCGGCGAATCCAGCCGGCGGCTGCGCGAGCTGGAGCAGCGTCTGGTGCGCGACGAGGCCCAACTCGCACAGCTGCAGGATCGGCGTGCAGGTCTGGAAAATGCGCTCGGCGGACGTCGCGCGGAGCTGCAGCGCCTGGTGCGCGCCGCCTACATGCAGCCGGCTGCAGCGCCGTTGAAAACCCTGCTCGCGCAGGACCGCGTTGCCGACGGCCAACGCCTGTTGACCTATCACCGCTATCTGCAGCGCGAACGTGCGCAGCGTATCGCCGCGCTTACGTCGCAGTTGGACGAGCTGCAGACAGTCGAAGCGCGTATCGCCGCGCAACGCATCGAACTGGACGGGCTTCGCGCGCAGCAGCACGCGCAGCTCAGCCAGCTCGAGCGCGATCGACAGGCGCGGGCATCGCTTCTCGCGCAGCTTGATGCGCGGTACGAAGACCGCCGCGCACGCGAACAGGCACTGGGTCGTGATGCGCGTGCGCTGGAACAGCTGCTGGGCAAGCTGCGCGCAGCAGCACGGCGAGCGGAGGCCGAGCGCCGGGCCGCGGCGGCGAAGGCTGCGCGTGATGCGCGCGCCGCCGGCAAGCGGAACACACCCAAACGCGCCGCAATTGCCGTCGCGAAGGCGCCGGCGCCGCAGGTCGGCGGCCTGGGTTGGCCCGTGTCCGGCAATCTGCTGGCGGGCTTTGGAAGCCTGGCGCCGGACGGACGCCGCAGCAGTGGGCTGCTGATCGCCGCTGCCGCCGGGACGCCGGTGAAGGCGGTCGCGGAGGGATCCGTCGTGTATGCCGAATGGATGACCGGCTACGGGCTGCTGCTGATCGTCGATCACGGCAACGGTTACATGAGCCTGTACGCGCATAACGATGCGCTGCTCAAGCGCGCGGGCGACCGCGTTCGACAGGGTGACGCGGTCGCGACCGTCGGGCATTCGGGCGGCCACGGCCGGCCGGCGTTGTACTTCGAGCTGCGTCGCAACGGCTCGCCGGTCAATCCCGCGACGTGGCTTCGACGCTGAGCGCACAACGGGCGGCCCGCGCTGGACGTCGTGCCGATCGAACGTGCCTGCGCCGCGCCCGCCGAGCACCCGAGCGTCGATGACGTGCCACGACGAGCCTACGGCCGCCGTCAACAGCGCACGAGCAATGACAGGCGCTTCCAGAGGCGCGCCCTAACATGGTCCACTGCGTGAACCGTCGCGAGCCGAGGCGGTCGAACGTATTCGGAAAACCGGAGCCCCTTTCATGCAGATGCGCCTGCTCGTCCCGCTCGCCCTCGCGTTCGCCGCGTTGCCGGTCACCGTGCATGCCCAGCAACCGGCACCCGCTGCAACGGCGAAAACGGCTGAAACGCCCGCGACCTCGCGCGTGCCGGTCGAAGAAGTGCGGCGCTACGTCGAGGTCTACAACGCGATCAAGCAGGCCTATGTCGAACCCGTCGATGACGCGCGCCTGATGCAGTCGGCGATCCGCGGGCTGCTGTTCGATCTCGACCCGCACAGCGTCTATATGCAGAAGGCCACGGCCGAGGATTTCGAGGAAGGCACGCGCGGCGCGTATCAGGGCATTGGCGTGGAGCTCCAGCGCCAGCCCGACGGCTCATTGCGCGTGATCGCACCGATCGACGACACGCCGGCCGCGCGCGCGGGCATCAAGGCCGGCGACACGATCGTTGCGATCGACGGCAAGCCGTTCAAGATCGACGAGGGCGACAACTCGGCGCCGCTGCGTGGCGAGGCCGGCTCCACGGTGGTGCTCACGATCCTGCGTGCCGGCAGCGACAAACCGCTCGAGATCCCGGTCACGCGCGAGACCATCCGCATCGCCAGCGTGCGCAGCCGCATGCTCGAACCCGGTTACGGCTACCTGCGCGTGAGTGCATTCCAGGCCGACACCGCGGCCGATTTCGAGCGCCAGCTTGACCAGCTCAAGACGCAGGCCGGCGGCGGGCTGCGCGGGCTGGTGATCGACATGCGCAGCAATCCTGGTGGACTGCTCACGGCCGCGGTGCAAATCGCGGACGCGCTGCTCGAACGCGGGCAGATCGTCAGCACGCGTGGACGCATCACGCTCACCGATGCGCAGTTCGCGGCGACGCCGGGCGATCGACTGGCCGGCGCGCCCGTGGTCGTGCTCGTCGATGCCGGTTCCGCCAGTGCCTCGGAAGTGCTCGCCGGCGCGCTCGCCGACAACAAGCGCGCACGCGTGGTCGGCAGCCGCACGTTCGGCAAGGGCTCGGTGCAGACGTTGTTGCCGCTGGATAACGGCGATTCGGTCAAGCTCACGACCGCGCGTTATTTCACGCCCAGCGGCAAGTCGATCCAGGCGCAGGGCATCGTGCCTGACGTGGTGCTGCACGCCGATGGCCAGGCGGCTGCAGCGGCCCGCGCACGAATGAGTGAAGCCAGCCTGCCAGGGCATCTGAGTGGCGATGTCGACGGGCTGCCCGGCTCGCAGGCCGGTGAAGTGCTGGAAGGTGATGCGCCGATCGCAGCCGCGCTGGCCGAGCTGAAAAAGATGCCGGCTGCCGCCAGTACGAAATAGACCGGGAGCTACGCAGTCGCGGCGGCTGTGGCCTTCGCGTCCGCTGTGCGGCCGTGCACGTTCTTACCGTTGCTGGCGTATTAGCTCGCTGCTGCCACGCCGCACGCAGCTGGCCGGGCCGGCTGAGCATTCGCTCCGCTTGCTCAGGCCTTAGCGTGGCTTGGCCGGGAACGGAAAAGGCGTGACGACTTTTTCGCCCGTTGTCGCATCGCGGATCGCGGACTGCGCCTTGCGCTCGACCTCCTCGATGCGCACGACGCTGTGCATCGGCAGGTGCAGCACGCGCGTATTCGCGAACTCATCGCGCAGCCGCTCTTCGGTGGGATCGATCACCACCCCGTCGTGCACGTCGAAGACAAGATCACCGATCTCGGTGAAGCCCCACAGCGTTCCGGATCCGACATGGCGCGCGTACAGCTCGTATACCTTGCCCGCGTTGAGGAACGTGACTTTGTAAAGCGGCTTGGCCATGACGGGCATGCGGTCCGGGATAGGGCGTCGGTGAAGAGCGTGCGCCTGCACGATGGGGGCGGGTGCCCTGCTTCGCAACCGGAAGCGGCTTCTCCACGCCCGGTTCGAGCGCGTCAGAACCCGCGGCGCCGTCGCAATCGCCGCGCGATGCCGCGTCTCGCAATAAGCGCAAACGCGCCGCCGAATGCAAAACCCGCCAGATGCGCCGACCATGCCACCGCGCCGAACGCCGGCCCGATGAACGTGTACAGCAGTTGCAGCAGCGCCCAGATCCCGATGAGCAGCGCGGCGGGTACGCGCACGAACTGCAGAAACAGCCCGAGCGGCACGACGATCCCGAGCCGCGCGGTCGGAAACAGCGCAAGGTAGGCGCCGATCAGCGCCGAGACCGCGCCGCTTGCCCCGATGATCAGCCGGTCCGGGGCGCCGATCGCGAGCATCGCGGCGAGGTTCGCGACCGCGCCGCCCGCGAGAAACAGCGCCAGCAGCCGCCACGGCCCCATCGCACGTTCCGCCGGCAGACCGAAGATGAGCAGGAACAACAGGTTGCCCAGCAGGTGAGCCCAATCGGCGTGCAGGAACAGCGCCGACAGCGGACGTGCCAGGCGACCGTCCTGCGCGGCGCTCCAGACGCCGGGCACCTCGCCCAGCCCTCCCGTCAACACCCCCCAGCTCAACACCAGTCGCCGTTGCTCGGCGTCAGGCAGCAACGCGGCGGCTACAAAGCTGCCCCACAACAGCGCAAACAGCAGCGGGCAGGCCCACCGCAATATCGTCTTGTCCCGCAGGGGCATGGCGAGGAACATCGCTATCGGCCCTGGACTGACCGGCAGGCGCAGGCAGACGGACGGTCGCTGATTGTTACTATCCGGTTAAGACGCGCGCTATAGTGCATACGATGTCGTACGGTTCGGCAGGCGGGCAGAATGGCGCGCCGCAACCACCGGTCGGCATGCGCGGATCGACCAAGAACATGAAAAGCATTCAGCGGAGAGTACACCCCATGCAACACGCACACCGCATCACGCGCCTGTCGGCGCTCGCGTTCGGTATCGCCGGCGCGCTCGCGTTCGGTCAGGCCGGCGCGTCGGGCTTCCAGCTCAAGGAAAACAGCGTCAAATCGATGGGCAGCGCGTTCTCGGGCTCGGCCGTCGCCGAAAACGACAGCTCGGTGGTTGTCAACAATCCGGCGATGCTGACCGGCCTGAACGGTACGACCGTGCAGACCGACATCAGCCTCATCGACGTCAATGCCGAGTTCGAAGGTCGCGGGTTTGACGTCACCGGCCAGCCGCTGCGCGGCGGCAACGGCGGCGACGCCGGCGGCCTCGCAGCCGTGCCGGCGATGTCGGTCGCACACAAGTTCGAAAACGGCCTCGCCGTCGGCGGCATGGTCAGTGCGCCGTTTGGTCTGAAGACCGAATACGAGCGCGACTGGGTCGGCCGTTACTTCGCCGTCGAGTCCGACGTGAAGATCGTCAACCTCACGTTGTCGGCTGCGCTGGACATCGTGCCCGACCGCTTCTCGGTCGGTGGTGGCATCGTGTTCTCGCATGCGAACGTGACGCTGTCGAAGGCGGTGGATTTCGGCACCGTGCTGTTCGGCCAGCTGCCGCTGGCTGCGCGTCCGACCGCGCCGGGCTTCGCCCGCCCGCAGGGCTCGGATGGTTTCTTCGAGATCGAAGGCGCCGACAACGGCATCGGTTGGGTCCTCGGCTTCGCGCTGCGTCCCACCGACAAGCTGACGATCGGCCTGTCGCACCAGTCCGAGATCGATTACGACCTGGAAGGCGACGTCGACTGGACCGTGCCGAGCGCTGCACGTGCCACGTTCGATGCACGCGGCGCCGGTGCACTGTTCGTTGACGGCCAGGGTAGCGCCGAGCTCACCACACCGGCCACCACGACGCTGTCGGTCGGCTATGAGGTCACCGAAGCGTTCAAGCTCACGGCAACGTATGCCGAAACCGGCTGGGAGTCGCTGCAGGAAGTGCGCATCGATTTCGCGAACCCCGATGCCGACGCACGCGAGGAGTTCAACTGGGACACCACGCGCTTCATGTCCATCGGCGGCGAGTTCAAGCTCAACGATGCCTGGATGCTGCGTGCCGGCTACGCGTATGACGAAACCCCGACCACGTACCAGTTCCGCACGCCGCGCCTGCCGGACGAAGACCGCAAGTGGTTCTCGCTCGGCGCGACCTGGCAGTTCAGCGATGCGCTGCAGGTGAACTTTGCCTACACGCACATCAAGCCGGACACCCCGCAGATCGGCATCGTCACGCCGGTTGCCGCGGGTGGCCAGCGTCTGTTCGGCTCGTTCGAGAGCGACGTGAACCTGCTGGGCCTGTCGGCGCAGTATTCGTTCTGATCCTGACGTCATCGAAAGACCAGAAAGCCCCGCTCCGGCGGGGCTTTTTTTGTGCCCGCTTGCAGGTTCAATCACGCGTATGGCCAGCGATGTGGCCGGCCATCACGGCGCGCATCTCGGCGGAGCGGGACATCACTCATCGCGCCACGATTGCAGCCTGCAGCCTGCAGCCTGCAGCGCGCAGCGCGCAGCGCGCAGAGTCAGCAGACGACTGCTGCTGCGCCAGCAACGTGCACTTGCGATTCACAGCGCGTCCAACGCCTCATCCAAATGATCACGAACCCAAAACGAAAACGCCCCGCCTAGGCGGGGCGTTTGTCTCGCATGCACGTCGTTGCCGACGCGCGGCGCGCCGTCAATCCGCCAGCGTCAGCAGCGATGCATTGCCGCCTGCCGCAGTGGTGTTGATCGTGATGGTCTTTTCCGTCGTGAACCGCGGCAGGTAGTGCGGGCCGCCGGCTTTCGGGCCGGTGCCGGACATGTTCTGCCCGCCGAACGGCTGCACGCCGACCACTGCGCCGATCTGGTTGCGGTTGACGTAGCAGTTACCGACCTTGATGCGATGCGCGATCTTCTCGACGGTCTCGTCGA
The DNA here is from genome assembly GCA_902805755.1 of uncultured Lysobacter sp. Classification (GTDB taxonomy): domain Bacteria; phylum Pseudomonadota; class Gammaproteobacteria; order Xanthomonadales; family Xanthomonadaceae; genus Cognatilysobacter. Next base: position 5,315 of record CADCUA010000340.1, on the reverse strand, counting down.
TGCGCGAATGGATGCCGAGCGTGAGCCCGTAACCGGTCGCGTTGACCGCATCGATCACCGCATCGAGCTGGTCGGCCTTCCAGCGGATCACGTGCAGGACCGGGCCGAAGATCTCCTTGTGCAGCACGTCGAGCGACTGGATCGCATACGCGCGTGGCGGGAAGAAACTGCCATGCGCGCACGCGGCCGGAAGTTCGAGCTCGGCGATCTTCGTTGCTTCGCGGTCCATGCGTTGCGCATGTTCGCGCAGCATCGCGAGCGCATCGTCATCGATCACCGGGCCGACATCAGTCGACAACAGCCCGGGGTCGCCGACCGTCAGCTCGGCCATGGCACCGGCGAGCATGTGCGTGACCTTGTCGGCGATATCGTCCTGCACGAACAGCACGCGCGCGGCGGAACAGCGTTGGCCGGCGGAGGTGAACGCCGAGGCGACCGCATCCTTCACCACCTGCTCGGGCAGCGAGGACGAATCGGCGATCAATGCGTTCTGGCCGCCGGTCTCGGCAATCAGCACGCCGATGGCGGAGTCGCGCGCCGCCAGCGCGCGGTTGATCGCGCGTGCGGTGTCGGTCGATCCCGTGAACGCGACGCCGGCCACGCGCGGATCACGCGTCAGCGCCGCGCCGACGGTCGCGCCGTCGCCGGGCAGGAACTGCAGCACGGCTTCCGGAACGCCCGCCTCGTGCAGCAGCTTCACTGCCGCGTAGCCGACGAGGTTGGTCTGCTCGGCGGGCTTGGCGATCACGCAATTGCCGGCTGCGAGCGCCGCCGCAACCTGGCCGGCGAAGATCGCGAGCGGGAAGTTCCACGGCGAGATGCACACGAATACGCCGCGCCCGGACAGCTGCAGCGTGTTCGACTCACCGGTCGGTCCAGGCAGCGCTTCGGGCTTGAAGATCTCGCGCGCCTGCGCGGCGTAATAGCGCAGGAAATCCACCGCCTCGCGCACTTCGGCGACGCCGTCGGGAATCGTCTTGCCCGCCTCCTTCGTGCACATCGCGATGAAGCCTGCCATGCGCGCTTCCATCAGGTTCGCGGCATGTTCGAGGATCGCCGCGCGGCTCGCGGCCGGTGTGGCGTTCCACGCATCGTGCGCGGCGACCGCGTTCGAAAGCGCGCGTTCGACCGTTGCCGTATCCGCCGGCCACCATTCGCCCACGACCTCGCGGCGATCGGCCGGGTTCGTGACCGGGCGGGGCGCGCTGTACGAGCCCGCGCCGGGCACCAGCGGCGTCGCACGCCACGCACGCGCCGCTGCGTCGTTCACGGCGGCGGCCAGCTTGCGTACCTGCTCGTCGTTGGCAAGGTTCACGCCCATCGAATTGCTCCTGTCATGGCCAAAGCTGCGGTACAGATCGACCGGCAGCGGAATGCGCGAGTGCGCAATCGAGTCGAATGCTTCGACGGTCTGCACCGGGTCGCGGATCAGATCCTCGATCGCGACGTCCTCGTCGGTGATGCGGTTGACGAAGCTGGAATTCGCGCCGTTCTCGAGCAGGCGGCGCACGAGGTAGGGCAGCAGGTCCTCGTGCGAGCCGACCGGCGCATACACGCGGCAGGGAACGTCCAGGCGATCGGCGGGGATGACTTCCGCGTACAGGTCATCGCCCATGCCGTGCAGCTTCTGGAACTCGAAGTGCTTCGTGCGGCCCATCGACTTCGCGCGCTGGTGGATCGCGGCGATCGTGTGCGCGTTGTGGGTGGCGAACATCGGATAGATCGCATCCGATGCCTCGAGCATGCGGCGCGCATTCGCGAGGTAGCTGACGTCCGTGTTCGGCTTGCGGGTGAACACCGGATAGCCGACCTGGCCTTCCACCTGCGCACGCTTGACCTCGCTGTCCCAGTACGCGCCCTTGACCAGGCGCACCGGGATGCGCCGTCCGTGCGTGCGCGCCAGCTCGGCAATGAAATCGATCACTTCCGGTGCGCGTTTCTGATACGCCTGGATCGCGAGGCCATAGCCTTCCCAACCGTCCAGCGACGCATCGCGGTACGCCGCGGCGATGACGTCCAGCGACAGTTCCAGACGATCGGCTTCCTCGGCATCGATCGTGAAGCCGATGCCGTAGGACTTCGCCAGCTGCGCAAGCTCGAGCACGCGCGGCGTCAGTTCAGCGAACACACGGCCGCGCTTGGCGTGCTCATAACGCGGGTGCAGTGCGGAGAGCTTGACCGAAATCGACGGCGTGCCGAACACGTCCGCGCCGGTGAAGTTGCCACTGCGTCCGATCGCGTGGATCGCGTCCCGGTACGCCTGCAGGTAGCGCAGCGCATCGGTCGTGGTGAGCGCGCCTTCGCCAAGCATGTCGAAGGAATAACGGTAGGCGGCGTTGTCGCCCTTTTTCGAACGCGCAAGCGCTTCGCCGATCGTGCGCCCCATGACGAACTGGTGGCCCATGATGCGCATCGCCTGGCGCACCGCGAGGCGGATCACCGGCTCACCGACGCGGCCGACGAGGCGCTTGAACGCGTTGTGTGCGTCGCGCTTGGTGTCGTCGGCCAGATTGACCAGATGCCCGGTCAGCATCAGGCCCCAGGTCGACGCGTTGACCAGTACCGATTCGGACTGGCCCATGTGGCGGCGCCAGTCGGCCTCGCCCAGCTTGTCGCGGATCAGCTTGTCGGCGGTGTCCGGATCCGGAATGCGCAGCAACGCCTCGGCCACGCACATGAGCAGCACGCCTTCCTCGCTGCCCAGGTCGTACTGGCGCATGAACGCCTCGATCGCGCCCTGGTCCTGGGCGCGGCGGCGCACTCGGGTGACCAGGTCGGCCGCGGTGGCCTGCGCAGCGGTGGCGTCCGTCTCGGGCAGGCGCGCCTGTTCAAGCAGCGCGCGTACATGCTCGGCTTCATCGCGCACCCAGCCGGCGGTGATCGCCGCGCGCGCAACGCCGGGCGCGGACGGAAGCTCAGGACTGATCAGCGCGCTCGGCGTGGCGGCGAGTGCGACCGTAGGGGAGTCGATGTTCATCAACGTCCGAAGACTGACGGGAAAGCGCCGTAGTTTAGGCGTTTGCCGGGCCATATGCCTGCGCCACAAGGCGCGCGGGTCCGGTGCGGTTATCGCCGGGACGGTGAGTGCATTCACCGGTGTGGACACTGCGCGCCGGGCTGAATGCCGCGACAGCGTCATGGCAGTGGATTACGACACGCCGCATTGCGTGTCACCGGCTGCGACCGGCGTCCGGTTTAATCGGCGCTCGGGTTGCCGCTCAGCAGCCGGGCCGCTACCATTTCGCGGTTATCCGCAGCGCCACGGGTTCGCCCGGTTCCGGCGCGATAGGCCCCGGACACTGGCATGCGGGGTCGCCAGCCACCCGACTTCCCGACGGTCCCCCGCACATGCGGGCGGCGCCGGGTGCGGCAGCCGGCGCAGCGAATGATGCAACCACCTGATATTCAAGCCGATCTTTGGGGCAAGTAACGATGAAAGCCGGTCGTATCAAGCAGTGGGCCGTGGGCATCGCCGCAATGGCACTGCCGCTCCTTGCGTTCGCGCAGGGTGTCGCCACCGCGGCCGATGCTGCCCCGCAGCGTTGGCAGCTGAACATGAACCAGGGCGTCACCGCCCAGTCGGTGAACGCCTATTCCGCGCACATGCTCGCTTTGTGGATCTGCGTGGTCATCGGCGTGCTGGTGTTCGGCGCGATGGCTGTCGCGATGTTCAAGTTCCGCAAGTCCAAAGGTGCCGTCGCTGACCGCGACTTCACCCACAGCACCAAGCTCGAGATCCTCTGGACGGTCGTGCCGATCGTGCTGCTGGTGATGATGGCGCTGCCGGCGACCAGCAAGATCATCGCGATGTACGACACCCGCAACGCCGAAATGACCGTCAAGGTCACCGGCTTCCAGTGGATGTGGAAGTACGACTACCTCGGCCAGAACGTCTCGATCACCAGCCGCCTCGACCGCAAGAGCGACGAGATCCGCCAGAGCGGGCGGACGCCGACGCTGGGCGAGCACGAGAATTACCTGCTCGACGTCGACAACGTCCTCGTGCTGCCGACCGACACCAAGATCCGCTTCGTGCTGACCGCCGACGACGTGATCCATGCCTGGTGGGTGCCGGCGCTGGGCTGGAAGCAGGATGCGATTCCCGGCCTGATCAACGAAGCCTGGACCGAGATCAAGACGCCGGGTATTTACCGCGGCCAGTGCACCGAGCTGTGCGGCAAGGACCATGCGTTCATGCCGATCGTGGTCAAGGCGGTGCCGAAGGCCGAGTACCAGCAGTGGCTCGCGGCGGAAAAAGCCAAGCACGCACCGTCGGCGCCGCCGCTGCAGAGCGCGCCGGCGTCGCCTGCCGCACCGGCGCCGGCCGCGCCCGCTCCCACGGCTGCACAGACGCCAACCGCTGCCGCGACGGCCGGTTGATCCGGCACCGCTTGCCCCGCACGTCACACACGCATTCTTTCTGAGGTAGGCCATGGCTGCCACGCACCCCCACGCTGCCGATCATCACACCGACGAGCACGGCCACCATCAGGGCTTTGTCGAGCGCTGGTTCTTCTCGACGAACCACAAGGACATCGGGACGCTGTACCTGATCTTCAGCTTCATCATGTTCCTGGTCGGCGCCGCGATGAGCGTGGTGATCCGCGCCGAACTGCTGAGCCCTGGCCTGCAGTTCGTCGAGCCGATGTTCTTCAACCAGATGACCACCATGCATGCGCTGGTGATGATCTTCGGTGGCGTCATGCCCGCGTTCGTCGGCCTGGCGAACTGGATGATCCCGCTGCAGATCGGTGCACCCGACATGGCGCTGCCGCGAATGAACAACTGGTCCTTCTGGATCCTGCCGTTCGCATTCTCGATGCTGCTGATGACGCTGTTCTTCCCGGGCGGCGCGCCTGCGGCCGGGTGGACGCTGTACCCGCCGCTGTCGCTGCAGGGCGGCGCGAACGTCGCGTTCGCGATCTTCGCGATCCACATGATGGGCATCAGCTCGATCATGGGCGCGATCAACGTCATCGCCACGATCCTCAACATGCGCGCCCCGGGCGTGGACCTGCTGAAGATGCCGATCTTCTGCTGGTCGTGGCTGATCACCGCGTTCCTGCTGATCGCGGTCATGCCGGTGCTCGCCGGCGCGGTCACGATGCTGCTGACCGACAAGTTCTTCGGCACCTCGTTCTTCAACGCCGCCGGTGGCGGTGACCCGGTGATGTACCAGCACATCTTCTGGTTCTTCGGCCACCCCGAGGTGTACATCATGATCCTGCCGGCCTTCGGCATCATCAGCCAGGTCGTGCCCGCGTTCGCGCGCAAGCGCCTGTTCGGCTACGCCTCCATGGTGTACGCCACCAGCT
>CADCUA010000339.1 GCA_902805755.1 uncultured Lysobacter sp. | reverse complement strand
CGCATCCTCGATCAGCCAATCGACCTGCGTCGCGGACGAGTGGATGAGTTCGGTTGATAAGGACGCGATCAGGCGTTCGAACACGAGCCGCTGCTCGAGTCGTTCCCGATAACTGCGGTCGTGGCCTATCTCTTCGAAATCGACGCGGAAATGGCCCGCGTCGCCAGCCGCAACGGCGAGCCACAGCGCAAGCCTGCGACCGTCCATCGTGCGTGCATCGACGCGCAGGCGACCGCCAGGAGCGACCTGCACCGCCGGCAGCAGTTGCACAAGAGCATGAGTGTCGAGTGCGGGCACGAGTGCGGACAACGTGCGCGGCAGCGCGTCATCGGCGTCTCCGCCCACCACCATGCCCTGGCCATCGACCAGCACGTAGCGGATTGCCCCGCCCGACGCACGGCCGATGACCGGCTGCGGTGCGTCCGGATCGCCTGCATGCCCCATTGCTCGACTTTGCTCCCCGTGTCGTCATCGACAGAATGTCACGGGGTTCTGCAAAAGCAAACGTTTGCCTCATGTCCGCGAGCGCAGCACCGCACGCGCGCGACTATCTCGATCAGATCGCCTGTTCGAGTGCTTCTGACAGGCGCTCCACGGCGATGATCTCCATGTCGCCGATCTTGCGGGCCTTGGGCGCATTGCCCTTGGGCACGATTGCACGCTTGAAGCCGTGCGTCGCGGCCTCCTTGAGTCGATCCTCGCCGTTCGGCACGGGTCGGATCTCGCCCGAGAGACCCACCTCACCGAACGCCACCGTCTGCTCGGCCAGCGGGCGATCGCGCAGCGAGGACAGCACGGCGAGCAGCAGCGGCAAATCGACCGCGGTTTCCTGCACGCGGATGCCGCCCACCACATTTACGAAGACGTCCTGGTCGCCCACGCCCACGCCGCCGTGGCGATGCAGCACGGCCAGCAGCATCGCCAGGCGGTTGCCTTCCATGCCGACCGCGACGCGACGCGGATTCGACAGCGGTGACGCATCGACCAGCGCCTGCACTTCGACCAGCAGCGGGCGCGTGCCTTCGCGCGTCACCATCACGCAACTGCCGGGCTGCGGCTCGCGACTGCCGGACAGGAAGATCGCCGACGGATTTGGAACCTCCTTCAGACCCTTGTCGCTCATCGCGAACACGCCGAGCTCGTTCACCGCGCCGAAGCGGTTCTTGAACGCGCGCAGCACACGGAAGCGGCTTCCGCTCTCGCCTTCGAAGTACAGCACCGCATCCACCATGTGCTCGAGCACGCGCGGTCCAGCGATGCCGCCTTCCTTGGTCACGTGACCGACGAGGAACACCGCAGTGCCGGTTTCCTTGGCATAGCGCACCAGCCGTGCGGCGCTCTCACGCACCTGGCTCACCGAGCCCGGCGCCGCGCTGAGCTGTTCGGTCCACAAGGTCTGGATCGAGTCGGCGACGATCAGGCTCGGATGCATTTTCGACGCGTGTTCGAGGATGCGCTCGACACCGGTCTCCGCCAGCGCGTGCACACCATCGAGAGGCAAGCCCAGGCGCGAAGCGCGGCCTGCCACCTGCCCCAGCGACTCCTCGCCGGTGACGTACAGGCCGGGCATCGTTGCAGCCATCTTGGTGATCGCCTGCAGCAGCAGCGTGGACTTGCCGATGCCGGGGTCACCGCCGACCAGCACCACCGCGCCCTGCACCAGGCCGCCGCCGAGCACGCGATCGAACTCGCCGATGCCCGTGCTGACGCGCGACTCCTCGCTGTGCCGCACGTCCTTCAACGCGGTGACCGCGGGGGCATCGACCTTGCCTGCCCAGCTGCTGCGACGGCTCGCACCGACGCTTTTCCCGGCGGCAGTGCTTGCGGGCTCGATCACGAACTCGCTGAGCGTGTTCCACGCATTGCATTCAGCGCACTGGCCCTGCCACTTGTTGTAGTCCGCGCCGCATTCGGAGCAGACGTACGCGGTACGCGCCTTCGAGGTCGATTTTGCAGGTGCTTTCATGGGTCGGGCTTGAGCGGGGATGCGGCACTGTAAACGGGTGTCGTCCCGACGGGTGAGACCGGCATGTGCCTGCGGGCCTCTCCTACGTGCCCGTGCGCAGCGTGACTTCGGTGCGGAGCGCTAGCGTGTGCCGTCGCGCGCCACGTGGGCCGCGCTTGCTGGCGAGCAACCGATGCAGGAGTGCAGCGGCCGTGCAAGCTCGTCGCGCCTCAGCGCCGGCGTGGCGACATAGACCAGGTGGTGATCGAGGTTGACCCCTAGTGCGAGTTCCGCGCAGTCGACGCGTGCTGTACGAAACCTGCCCTGCACCAGATTGATCTGTCTGTGGTGCCAGTCGAGTGTCGCGTTCGCGCGGGTCCGGCGCCACAGCCCGATCCAGCCCGGTCCAGCGGCCGCAACAGCGTTCGGAAGTGGTGTCGATACTGCTCCGCATACGCGTCCGAACCTCGCAGCCGTGGATGCGCATGGGCGGCAGCGGTTTGCTGGCGAATCAGCTGCTGCGCACGTGCAGCCAGACGACCGCCGTTGATGCGCGCAGCGTTGGCGAGCAGCGCCTTAGTCTACTTTGCGGGGGTTGGTCGACGCCCGCCGCTTCAGCACCAGCGCGGAAACCCTTGTGGCAGCCGCTGCAAAACTGCTTCAGCTCGATCACGCACGGTTGCCGGCGGCCGTTCCGCGAATGCGGCGGGCATCACCGGCATAGGGACAAGCAGCAGAGGCACTCGCAAGGCTGCAACGCTCATTGATCGACTCGACTGTGCAACCCGTAGTGGCACCATTGGCGTCGACTCACATGCAAGCCGTGAGCACCCGTCGCAAGACGGAAAGCCTGCACCACGGCCGTAAGCTGTTCCTCGGACGTTCACCGTGTACGCGCATGCGCTCGCCAAGCGCGACACCGGCCAGTCGCCGAACCGAATCGTGCTGTGGAAC
>CADCUA010000338.1 GCA_902805755.1 uncultured Lysobacter sp. | reverse complement strand
GCTCGGCGTCCTGCCGAGCGCCCTCCGGGTCAGGTGATGCCGCGTCGTACGCAGCGTTGCAGAATGAGGACAACTGCAGCTGCAGCTGCAGCTGCAACTGCAACTTCAACTGCACCCACGGTCTGCGCGCATAGCGCATCCCCAAACAACATGGCCGCCAATCGGCGGCCATGAGTCACATCACTTAAGCGCCTTGAACCGCAACCGGTGCGGCTGCGCGCCTTCCGCGCCGAGGCGGCGCTTCTTGTCTTCCTCGTATTCGCGGTAGTTGCCCTGGAAGAACTCCACGTGCGAGTTGCCTTCGAACGCGAGGATGTGCGTCGCGATGCGGTCCAGGAACCAGCGGTCATGCGAGATCACGAACGTGTTGCCCGGGAACTCCAGCAGCGCGTCTTCCAGCGCGCGCAGCGTGTCGATGTCGAGGTCGTTCGAGGGTTCGTCGAGCAGCAGCACGTTGCCGCCCTGCAGCAGCGTCTTGGCCATGTGCAAACGGCCGCGTTCACCGCCCGACAGCGTGCCGACCATCTTTTGCTGGTCCTGGCCCTTGAAGTTGAAGCGGCCGATATAGGCGCGCGACTGGATCTCGATGCCGTTGATGTTGAGGATGTCGAGCCCGCCCGACACTTCCTGGAACACGTTGTGGTTGCCGGTCAGCGCGTCGCGGCTCTGGTCCACGTACGCGAGCTTGACGGTCGGGCCCATGTCGATCGCGCCGGAGTCCGGCGTTTCCTGGCCGACGATCATGCGGAACAGCGTCGACTTGCCGGCGCCGTTCGGGCCGATGATGCCGACGATCGCGCCCGGCGGCACCGAGAACGAAAGATCGTCGATCAGCAGGCGGTCGCCGAACTTCTTGCTGACATTCTTGAACTCGATGACCTTCTGGCCCAGGCGCTCGCCCGGCGGAATGAAGATCTCGTTCGTTTCCTGGCGGCGCTGGTAGTCGACCGACTGCAGTTCCTCGATGCGCGCGAGGCGCGCCTTGCCCTTGGAGCGGCCGCCCTTGGCATTGCTGCGTGCCCACTCCAGTTCCTTCTGGATCGCCTTCTGGCGCGACTTCTCCTGGCCTTCTTCCTGCTTCAGGCGCTCGTCCTTCTGCGTCAGCCAGTCGGTGTAGTTGCCCTTCCAGGGAATGCCGCGGCCGCGGTCGAGCTCGAGGATCCACTCGGCGGCGTTGTCGAGGAAGTAGCGGTCATGCGTCACCGCCACCACGGTGCCGGTGTAGCGCGCGAGGAACTGCTCCAGCCACTCGACCGATTCGGCGTCGAGGTGGTTCGTCGGTTCGTCGAGCAGCAGCATGTCCGGCTTCTGCAGCAGCAGGCGGCACAGCGCGACGCGGCGCTTCTCGCCGCCGGACAACTTGCCGACGATCGCTTCCCACGGCGGCAGGCGCAGCGCGTCGGCGGCGACTTCCAGCTGGTTTTCCAGTGTGTGCGCGTCGCCGGCGGCGAGGATCGCCTCCAGGCGTTCCTGTTCCTTCGCCAGCGCGTCGAAATCCGCGCCTTCCTCGGCGTACGCGGCATAGACCTCGTCCAGCCGCGCCTGCGCCTGCAACACTTCGCCCACGCCTTCCTCGACCGCCTGGCGCACGCTGTGCTCGGGGTTGAGCTCGGGCTCCTGCGCGAGGTAGCCGACCTTGATGCCGGTCTGCGGGCGCGCTTCGCCGGAGAAGTCCTGGTCGACGCCGGCCATGATCCTCAGCACGGTGGACTTGCCCGAACCGTTCAGGCCCAGCAGGCCGATCTTCGCGCCCGGGAAGAACGACAGCGAGATGTCCTTGATGATCTGGCGCTTCGGCGGAACGGTCTTGCTGACACCGTTCATGGTGTAGATGTATTGCGACATGGGCACTCCGGTCGATCACAGCGCCGGCTTCTGTCAAAGCGGGCGCCGTTGGGCAGACGGCGACGACCTGCGCGGGGCAGGGCGGGGAAATCCGGGATAGCCGGCGATTATAGAGGCCGACCGGCTTTCGCCGCAGCGGCCGTGCCGCGTGTGGCGGCTGGGCTTCAGGCACGGCGCCCGGCCGCGGCTGCACCCGGCCCGTACAGTGCATTCCGCTAAACTTCCGGTCCCCTACAGCTGTCCGGAGTGGCGATGTTCGCTCGCGATGCCCGTATCGAAGGATTTGACCCCGAACTCGCCCAGGCGATCGCGAACGAAACCCGCCGGCAGGAAGACCATGTCGAGCTGATCGCGTCGGAGAACTACGCCAGCCCGCGCGTGCTCGAAGCCCAGGGCAGCGTGCTCACGAACAAGTACGCCGAAGGCTACCCGGGCAAGCGCTATTACGGCGGCTGCGAGTACGTGGACGTCGCCGAACAGCTCGCGATCGACCGCTGCAAGCAGCTGTTCGATGCGGACTACGCGAACGTGCAGCCGCATTCGGGTTCGCAGGCGAACCAGGCCGTGTACTTCGCGCTGCTGCAGCCGGGCGACACCATCCTCGGCATGAGCCTCGCGCACGGCGGCCACCTCACCCACGGCGCGAAGGTCAACGCCTCGGGCAAGCTGTTCAACGCGGTGCAGTACGGCGTCGACGAGAACGGCTTCATCGATTACGCCGAAGTCGAGCGCATGGCGAACGAGCACAAGCCGAAGATGCTGATCGCCGGCTTCTCGGCGTATTCGCAGATCATCGACTGGGCGCGCATGCGCGCGATCGCCGATGCGGTCGGCGCGATCTTCTTCGTCGACATGGCGCACATCGCCGGCCTCGTCGCCGCGGGCGTGTACCCCAGCCCGCTGCCGCACGCGCATGTGGTGACGTCGACCACGCACAAGACGCTGCGCGGCCCGCGCGGCGGCATCATCGTGGCGAAGCGCCCGGCCTCGCAGCCGGCTCCGGAGCCGGTGCGTGATGCGAAGAAGGGTGCGAAGGACACCGATGCGTTCGAGGACATGCTCAAGAAGCTGCAGAG
>CADCUA010000337.1 GCA_902805755.1 uncultured Lysobacter sp. | reverse complement strand
ACCGGTAGCGGGCTTTGCTCCCTCCCCACGTCGGGATGCGACCCATCGTGAAGGAGTTGTCAGGCACGTTGCACGCTGCAGTGCAAAACGGAACTGACGGGTTCGGCAATCTCGACCGACGGTCCGGAGCAATGCTCCGGACCGGGTCAGCCTTAGCGCGCGATCGTGATGACCGGCGAGTTCCACGTCTCCCAATGGGCCGGGTTGGTGGCATCGCCAAGTGCCTTGAGCACCGACAGCTTCACGATGTAGCGGCCGTTCGGGACCGTGTACGTCTTGCCGCCCGCCGTGGTCACGCCGTCCCAGGTGAACGCGAAGAAGCCGGTAGCCGTCGAGTTGCGGCCGTAATGCTCGGTCTTCAACGCGTTGTGCCACGTCTTGCCGTTGACGTCGGTCACGTCGAGACGCACCACCTGCGCCTGGTGGTCGAAGTGCGCCAGGAAGTACGGAACGTCGCCGCCCGCCATGCTGTAGGTCGCGCCGCCAGCCTGGTTGCTGTAGGAGCCATCGGCTAGCTTGGCGAGCCACGGGAAGCCGCTCGGCGTCGGTGTCAGCACCTGGCGGGCCTGGTAATCACCGGCGTAACCGGCGAACGGAACGCGCAGCACCGCGCTACCGTCATTTGGCGTCAGCACCACGTAACCACCGTACTGGCTGCCCTGCGGAACGTTCGGCGGGGTGAACGTGACCCCGACCGATGCACTCGCGCCGGCTTCCAGCGTGATCGTGGATGTACCGAACGAAACGCCGGTGGCCGGCAGCAGGAACTGCGGGGTGAACGTGCTCGGACCGGTCGAGACGGCATTGACCGACGACAGCGTGTAGGTCACCGGCGTCGAGCCGCCATTACGCAGCTGCAGCGTGCGCGTGGTGGCGCCCGCTTCGCCTTCGCCCAGCGAGATCTTGCCCGGCTCTACGCGCGTGGCCGTGGTGATTGCCTGGTCGATGCGCACCATGCCCGCGCCCTGACGATGGACGATGTCCAGCAGGCCCGAGCCCGGGCTGCCGGACCACACCTTCGGCTCCGCGGTGTTCTGCAGGATGCGGCCGACCGCCTGTGCCGGCGTCTTCGGCGCCGCCTGCAGCAGCAGCGCAGCGGTGCCTGCCACGTGCGGCGAGGACATCGAGGTGCCACTCAGCGTGGCATAGCCGCCATTTTTCTCCAGCGGGTAGGTCGAGTAGATCGCGCCGCCCGGGCCGCCGATATCCGGCTTCAGCTGCAGGTCCGGCGACATGCCATAGGCGGTGAACGAAGACAGGCGGCCGCCACCCGGGTTCGGGAACGAGCTGACATTGCCCGTCCAGGTCAGTTCGACCGGGCCAGACGCAAGGCGGCTGTTGAGCATTTCGCCAGCGGCGGCAATCACGAAGACGACCGGGATGTTGATCGAGGGCGTTCCGGTGACCGTCGGGCTCAGCGGGGCGCCGGGGGCGTTGTCGTACAGCACCACGCCCGTGGCGCCGGCGTTCTGTGCGTTGAGTGCCTTGGTGTGGAACGGGCAGGTACCGCGACGGATCAGCGCCACGTGCCCGGCCAGGCTGCCGGCAGGCAGCGCGGAGCAGCCGTCGGCCGTCGAGGTCGCCGTGCCGGTGCGACGCAGCGGCGCAGTGCCGGACGTCGGGGTCGGCGCAGCGCCGGTGGCAGGGTTGTAGCCGATTGCCACGTTGTCCGGGGACACCGTGAAGCTGGTCTGGCGGATATGCGTATTGTCGAACGAGGCCACGCTGATGACCTTGTCGCCAACGCTGGGCGCGCCGGCCGAATACATGCCGGTGGCGCCGCTGTTGCCGGCGGACGCAACGACGACCATGCCCTTGTTGACCAGGCGGCTGGCGGCCTTGGCGGTCGGGTACTGCGGCCACTGGTAGGTGGAGCCGATGCTCATGTTGAGCACGTGCATGCCGTCGGCCTGCGCGCGCTCCATCGCGGCGACCATGATGTCCGCGGTGGTCGAGCCTTCGCAGCCGAACACGCGGTAGGCGCCGATCTTCACGTCCGGGGCCACGCCCTTGACCACGCCGTTCGCGCCGATGATGCCGGCGACGTGCGTGCCGTGGCCGCCGCAGTCATCGGGGTTCGCATCGGGGGCTGGCGTCGCCGACGGGCCGTTGAAGGCGTCGCCCACGAAGTCGTAGCCGGCGATGATGCGTGCGTTCGGGAACGGGGTGGTGCCGTTCGTGCCCGTGCCGCCGAAATCCGGATGGTCGATATCAACACCGGTGTCCATCACCGCGACCTTGATGCCGCGGCCGGTGAGGCCCAGCTGGTTCTGCGCGATGTCGGCGCCGGTCATCGCGAGCGCACTGAACATCTCCGGCGTGACCTGCGAAGACTCCGGCATCTGGATGGTTTCGACCGGATAGATCGCCTTGACGCCCGACAGGCGCGTCAGCGTGCTGAGCTGGCTGCGGCTGACCGTGATCGAGAAGCCATTGAAGAGGTTGTCGTAGGCGAAGTGCTCGATGTACTTCACGCCATTGGCGCGTGCTGCATCGCGGAACGCCTTCTTCTGCGCGCGCACGTCGGTGAGGCTGCCGCCGTCGGCCATTGGTGAACCGCTGAGTTCGACGAACCAGCGTGCGGGCGACTCGTCCTGAGCCTCATCGGATGCCACGACGGCCGTGGGCTCCTCGGATTCCAGCCACTGCACGCCATCGGCGGACTGGTTGGCCAAGGCCACCATGCATGCGCTGGCAAGAATGGACATTACGACTGCGGACGACTTCTTCACTGATGAGCCCCTTGAAAGGTCTATCTGGAGAGTGAAATGCCGGCGCCATGGGGCCGGCTGCACTTTGGGGGCGTCGTCGTGGCGGCGAGAAGCCGCGGCAGTCGATAGCCCCGAATGGACGAGCTAGAAACCCGTCTCATCCGGAGTCTACGACATGTGACACGCATCACGGCCAACTCGAGCAGTAAATA
>CADCUA010000336.1 GCA_902805755.1 uncultured Lysobacter sp. | reverse complement strand
GATGGATTCACTGGCACCGGATCGCAAGGTGGTGCTGGTTGGCCATTCCTGCGGCGGTCTCATTGCCACGGAATTCGCCCGCAAGTATCCCGATCGCCTGCATGCGCTGGTGCTGGTCGACCCGGCGACGCTGCAGCAGCGACATGCATTCATGTCCGCCGATCGCGATCGCGTGCTGGCTGACGACAAGGCGCTGCTGTCGATGCTGCCGCCTGCCATGGGCGCGGATTACACGCTGCTGATCGCGCAGCTGGACAGCGCCGGGGCGGCGACGCCGCGTGCGATGCCCGACCTGCCGGTCGCGTTGCTGACATCGACGCAGGTCGCCGACGAGCCGTTCGTGTTCGAGGAAACCGCGCAGGGCAAGTCATTGTGGAAGGCGCAGCATGCAGCGCTGTTCGCAGGCTTCTCGCAGGGCACGCACCGTTACTTCGCGACGGGGCACAACATCCATCGCGAGAACCCGAAAGCGGTTGCGGAAGCGATTCGCTCCGTTGCGGGCGGAGTGACGGTGGTGCCGAAGCAGTAAGGCAGCAGGTCCGGAATCACGAAGGGCGCGGGGCAGGGTGCAACCGCGCCCCAGCGCTCACCTCAGTCGAGCCTCAAATACTGCAGCCCGGTTCCGGCTCAGGTAATCGCCGCATCCTCCAGCCATATCCGGTTGCGCCCGCTGTCCTTCGCCGCATACAGCGCGGCGTCCGCCTGGCGCACGAGTGCGTCCAGGGATTCGCTTGAAGCGGCGCAGCTGATGCCGATGCTCGCCGTCAGCTGCACGGTCTTGCCGTCGCCGATTTCGATGGGCGCATCGGCGAGCGCTTGTCGCAGGCGCTCGGCCAGTCGGCCTGCGGCGGCAGCGTCCGTGCGCGGCAGCAGCACCAGGAACTCTTCGCCACCCCAGCGGGCGACGACATCGTCCTCCCGCGCCACCGACGCCAGGCGCCGCGCGACGGCGATGAGCGCCTGGTCGCCGGCCTCGTGCCCATGCTGGTCGTTGAGCGCCTTGAAGTGGTCGATGTCGACCATCAGCAGCGCCAGTGGCGTCTGTTGCTGGACCGCGGCGTCGTACAGCGGTCGGGCATGTTCGAGGAAGCCTCGTCGGTTGTAGACGCTGGTCAACGCATCCTTCGACGCCATCGCCAGCGCCTGCACGCGATCGTCGCGATGGCGCCGCATGCGGATGCCAAGAGCGAGCGCCCACAGCGAGGCCTCGCACATCACGCTGACTTCCACCGCACGGAAGGTCACGGCGTTGAATGGGATCAGGGCCATCACTGCCATCGTCGTCAGGAATGCGCCACCCATGCCGCAGACGGTCGCGAGCAGGAAGCTCCACGCCTGCGGTTGCTGCCGGCGCACGCCCAGAACGCCCAGCCACACCATCACGATCGTAAAGAGGGTGATGTACGCAAACGCGAGGTTGATCGCCGCGCCCTGCCAGTCGGTAGCGATGAAGATGGCCATGAGCGCGAGCGCGGCCCGCACGCCCCATTTCACACCCCGGTCCAGGCGCGGCGACCACTGGTCCAGCGTCAGGAACTCCCGGGCGAACGAGAGGCCGGCGCTCGAGTACAGCACCATGCCGGCCAGGATCGCGTAGCGGCCGACGGCCGGCTGCTCGGGGTACAGCATCAGCGGCAGCACGCCGGAGTACGCCAGGTGCATGTAGAGGTACGCGCCCACGTAGCCGACATAGCGCAGCAGCGCGGTTTCACGAAGGGCGATCCACAGCAGCCCGAACATGACCGCGAGCGCGAGCAGGTAGCCGTGCACCAGCCCGGACCATTGCTGCGTGCCGGCCTCGAGCCGGCTGGCCGCGGCGACGGGCACGACGCGCAGCACCAGCGCCGCGGCGTCCGCACTCTCGATGCGGATGAAGATCTCGCTGCGCCCGGGCGCGATCTGCGTGTCGAACGCGAAGCCAAGACCGGGACGCAGCCCAACGCCGGGGCCGCGCTCGTCGCCGCCGCGCCAGTGCACGGGCGGCCCGCGTGCGGGAAGTACCCAGGTCTCGGCACGGTCGGCCCAGGCCTCGACGATGTAGAGGCGGTATGCGCGCGGCTGCGCGGCGTCGTTGCGCAGGGCGTAGTGCAGCCACACGGGCGGTGCATGGTTGCCCAGGCTCGGGATGTCGGCATCCGTCGGGCGGAAGTCGCCAGCGGCGAGGCGGGCGCGGGCCTGCGAAAGGGTCAGCGGCTGGCCCGGTGTTTCACGCAGCATGACCGCCATGCGGCCGATCGGACTGACCGGATCGATGGGCTGTGCGACGCCGGGTCGCTGCGCATGGCTGCTTGGCGCCAGCACCGCGAGCGCATCATCGATGCGGCGTTCCGTCGCTGCCGCCGGTGCGGCGAACGCGCAGGCGAGCAGCAGCGCGACGAACGCGGCCGCTGACCATCTGGCATAGGTGCATCCATTCCGCATCGCAGTTCCTTGTCCGTAACCGCATTCGCTGCCCGGTGCGGCCGCCGTGCAGTTCCGGCGGATTCTACGTCGGTGGACGCTGCGTGGCTGGGAACGGGCGAAGGAGCCGCCGGCCCCGCACAAACAAGGGGCCGAAGCGGACAGGCCGTTTACATGTGAACTCCAGCGGCACGGTGCGTTGCAGCACCTCGCGCGCTTCGTCGGGAACCGAGTCCCGGGCGTGGCTCGCGACACGAGCACCGAAGCTCACGCGCGCGTCTACTCGCGTCTGCATTGCAAGGGTCAACGAACGCTTCTACACGGACAGGCATCGAATGCGTGCGTTGAGCCGACAGCACTTTCGGTAACGCAAGAGTCCCGCGCTGCGTTCCCGCGCCATCGGCACGTGCTGTCCTTCTCACGAAAATCCCGTGTGGCCTTTCGAAATCGTCGGGCGACGAGTCCGCGCCGCGACTCACGGTTCGCACGCAACCGCGCCGCATGGGTATGCGCTGCTTTGCGCTG
>CADCUA010000335.1 GCA_902805755.1 uncultured Lysobacter sp. | reverse complement strand
ATCGGGTTCGACTCGGTCCGCTGCCAGCGGCATTGGCCTACGGAGATCCTGCTGGGCCTGAAGCTGGTGGGGCAGATGTTCGCCAATGCATTCCAGGCGCGCGACATGGCTGAACGCCTGACGAAGATGGCATTCCATGATCCGTTGACGGGCCTGGGCAACCGGCGTCATCTCGCGGAGCGCCTGGGCAGTGCGATGGACCGCTCCCGACGCGAGGCAACGCAACTCGCTGTGATTCTCGTCGACCTGGACGATTTCAAGCTCGTCAATGACAGCTATGGCCATGCCGTGGGCGACGAAATCCTGCGCGCCACTGCGCATCGGCTCACGCAGATGACGCGGGCGGGCGATATCGTGGCGCGTCTGGGTGGCGACGAATTCGTCATCGCCGTCGAGATCGACGGGCTGGCCTCGCTGTCAACGCTGATCGAGCGCCTGTTTGAAGTCATGCTGGAACCCGTCGAGCTTCGCGGCCTGACCTATGCCTTGCGTCTGAGCGTGGGAATTGCAGTGCATCCCTCCGACGCCGACGACGCGGAGACGTTGCTCCGACGCGCCGATACCGCGATGTACGCGGCCAAGGTTGAAGGCAAGAATCGCTACGCATTCTTCGAGCCCGAGATGACGCGCGCGAGCCGCGAGTCATTGCATCTGCGCCACGAGCTGCGCATGGCGCTGAAGCGCGATGAGATCCGCCCGCATTACCAGCCGCGGATCGCGTTGCCCTCCATGCGTGTCGTCGGATTCGAAGCGCTTGCGCGCTGGCACCACCCTGAGCGTGGCTTGCTGATGCCGGGGCAGTTCCTTGCGCTCGCGCAGAGCAGCGGGGCCATGGAAGCGATCGATCTGGGCGGGCTGGCGCACGCGCTTGTGTGCGTGCGCGAATGGCGGCGCACGGACCCGAATTGCCGCGTCTCGGTGAATCTAGATGCCGAGTCCCTGCAGGACGATGCGCTGATCGGCCGCCTCGAGGAGATGCTTCGCGCGGCCGCCGATCTCGCCGAAGGGTTGGAGATCGAGATCACCGAAAGCTCGCTGATGCGCGACATCGAGCACGCGTCCCGCTCTTTGACACGTTTGCGTCAGGCCGCGCCGGGGCTGCAAATCGCGATCGACGACTTCGGGATCGGCCATTCCTCGCTTGCATACCTGGGGCGGTTGTCCGTCAACACGCTGAAGATCGACCGCAGTTTTACCTCGGATCTCGCAGGTCCCATGCGTGCGAGCGCGCGGGCGATCATCCAGAGCATCATCGGCCTGGGCCGTAGCCTCGGGCTGCACGTGGTTGCCGAGGGCGTGGAGACGGCCGAGCAGGCAAGCGAGCTGTGCGAGCTCGGCTGTCAGGAGGCGCAGGGTTTCCTGTTCTCCGCGGCGGTTCCCGGACAGACGGCAGGGCAGTGGCTGGGCCGGGAGTTGCCGGCGTATGGCGCGAATGCGACGGCGGTTCCTTCAGCCACGCCGCCGGATCAGGTGCGCTCGAGCACCAGCTCAAGCACGAACTTGCTGCCGAAATAGGCGAGCACCAGCAGCGCCATGGCAGTGAGCGTCCAGCGCACGGCAATCGCCCCACGCCACCCGTAACGCCAGCGGCCCAGAAGAAGCGCGCCGAATGCGAGCCACGAGAGCACGCTCAGCACCGTCTTGTGGATCAGGTGTTGCGCGAGCAGGTTCTCGACGAACACCACGCCGGTGAGCAGTGTCGCCGTCAGCAGCACGAAGCCGACAGTGATCGTCCGGAACAGCAGCGCCTCCAGTTCGACCAGCGGCGGCAGCGGGCGAAGCCAGGTATGGAACTGGCGCTGGCGCAGCGCGCGCTCCTGAATCCACAACAGCAACGCGAGCAGCGCCGCGATTGCCAGGGTTGCATAGGCCAGCAACGCCATCCACGCATGCAACTGCAGCTGCCAGTCCAATGCCTGGACAGGTGCGGCGGCACGGCCCCCGTACGCGAGTGACGTTGCGGCCGCCAATGGATATACCAGCACCCCCAGTGCCGCCATGCGCCCGGATACGCCGGCCAGCAGCGTCAGCGCGGCCATGCCGAGCCCGACCATCGAGAGCGCGGAAAAAAAATGCAGATCCGCGGCGCCCGCCACGCGCCACGCGAGCAAATGCATCAGGCCGTGCGCGAGTACTGCGCCTGCCGCGGGCAGTCGCCACGTCCTGCCGGGCGCGTCCGGATGGCGTCCAAGACGATGCACGAGCAGGCCGGCGGCAAGCAGATAGAGGGCAGTGGCAACCAGCGCGACAGTCATCCGGGCAGTTTCGCACAGCCCTGCATTCCGCCGGCAGCGACCGCAGGGGGCGGGAGGCGGCGGGCTATACTTTCCGGCCGATCAGACCGTTGCCCAGGCCGTATCCGCATGTTCGAGTCCCTGACCCAGCGCCTTTCCGGCACCATCGAGCGCCTGCGCGGCCGCGGCCGCCTGTCCGAAGAGAACATCCGCGAGTCCCTGCGCGAGGTCCGCATCGCGCTGCTCGAGGCCGACGTCGCGTTGCCGGTCGTGCAGGCGCTGATCGAGCGCATCAAGGTGCGCGCGGTCGGCCAGGAAGTGCTCAAGTCGCTCTCGCCCGGCCAGGTGCTGATCAAGATCGTCCGTGACGAGCTCACCGCTGTGATGGGCTCGCAGGCCAGCGACCTCAACCTCAACGTGCCGGCACCCGCCGTCATCCTGATGGCCGGTCTGCAGGGCGCGGGCAAGACGACCACCGTTGCGAAGCTTGCCAAGCACCTGCGCGAGCGACGCAAGAAGAAGGTCATGGTGGTGTCGGCCGACGTCTACCGCCCGGCCGCGATTGAACAGCTCCGTACGCTGGCCGAGCAGGTCGACGTGCTGTTCTTCCCGTCCGACGCCTCGCAGCAGCCCGAGGCGATCGTGCGCGCGGCAATTGTCGACGCGCGCAAGTCCTTCGTCGACGTGCTGATA
>CADCUA010000334.1 GCA_902805755.1 uncultured Lysobacter sp. | reverse complement strand
GCTGCGTCACCTGGCTCAGCTGGCCCATCGCCGTGTTGATCTGGCCCACGCCCGCGCTCTGCTCAAGCGATGCCGCGGCAATCTCCTGCACCAGGTCGGAGGTCTTCGCGATCGACGGCACCATCTCGCCGAGCAACTGTCCTGCGCGCTCAGCGAGCTCAACGCTCGAGCTCGACAGCTCGCCGATTTCCTGCGACGCGACCTGCGACCGCTCGGCCAGCTTGCGCACTTCGGCTGCGACCACCGCAAAACCCTTGCCGTGCTCGCCCGCGCGCGCCGCTTCGATCGCCGCGTTCAGTGCCAACAGGTTCGTCTGGTAGGCGATGTCATCGATGATCCCGATCTTCTTCGCGATCTGCTTCATCGCCTCGACCGTCGCGCGCACCGACTGCCCGCCCTCGTCCGCTTCGCGTGCAGCCTTGCTCGCCATCGCATCGGTGACCTTCGCGTTGTCGGTGTTCTGCGAGATCGATGCGCTCATCTGCTCGATCGACGAGCTGCTCTCTTCGACGCTTGCCGCCTGCTCGCTGGTGGACTGGCTCATCGACTGCGCGGTGCCCGAGACCTGCTCGGCGGCGCTGGAAAGATTGTCGGCGGACGAGCGCACTTCGCCGATGATCTCGCTCAAACGCTCGATCATCGCCTTCATCGACTCGAGCATCTGACCGGTCTCGTCCTTGCTCGTCACTTCGATGCGAATGGCCAGGTTGCCTTCCGACAACTGACGCGCCGCGCTTGCCGCTTGCGCGATCGGACGGGAGATCAGCCGCGCGATAATAAAGGCGAACAGCGCGCCCATCACCACGGCGACGGCCGCGAACGCCATCAGCGTCGCGCGATTCTTCCTGTGCGCCGCTTCCTGTTGCGCCACCTGCGCATCAAGCCGCTCGATGCGCTTGGCGAGCATGCCCTGCACGGCATCGGCCGTGGCCTGGCGCAGGTCGCCGGCCTGCTTCGCGGCAGTCTTGTCGCCGACCTTCAATCCTTCGACCAGTTTTTCGCTGTTGTCGAAATACACGTCGGCCTTCGACATGACATCGTCATGCAACGCACGCTCGCCGCTATCGGTGATCGACTCGCCGACCGAGCCTGCAAGCTTGCGGAACGTGTCGCGCCCCATGGCGAGTTCGGCCGAATACTCCGCGGCTTTTTCCGGATTCTCGTAGTCACCCACGAGGCCGCGTTCGCTGACGCGGTATTCGGCGAGCTGCGTCGCAAGACTGCCAAGGTCGCGCACCATCGGCACGCTGTCGCGCGTCACCGACTGCACGACCGCCGCGTTCTGATCCATCTGCCTGGCAGAGAAAACCGCAAGCCCCAGCAGCAACGCAAGGATCAGGCCGAATCCCATGAAGAGCTTGTTGGCGATTTTAAGATTGCGGAACCACGACATAGGACAGTCCTTGCGTTGAAGCGGCCGCCGCACGCATGCGACCGCTTGAGTAAAACCAGGGCCACTGAAAAGCGCGACAGAAACTGCTGCACGCGACGTCCAGGGGCAATACACACCGTTAACGCAGCAGGACGCGCTCGCTTGAGGCGTTTTCTTGCGCTTTTGTGGCGTTTCGGCAACGTTTCTGCGCATCGGCTTTAGAGTCTGCGCCATGTCTCTGAACCGTACAGTCGATAGCCGCGCCTGCCGTCACGGATCCCTGCGTTGGCGACAATGCAGCCTCAAGCGCGCATGCGCCGCCGCGTTAAGCCGCTGCAGAGCTGGAGGAATAGCAATGAATCGATGGATGCATGCCTGTGTGCTGTGCGCGGGTGTTTCAGGCGCCACGGCGGCCGAGCGTGATTGGCCGACCAGCGTCGAGCTCGGCAGTGGCGCCAACGTGGGAATCACCGGCAACTTCGCCTATGACGCGAACCGGTTCTCACGCGATGACGCCGCGCCGGATGATGCGCGCGGCTTTCGTCGCACCGACTTTGGCGTGTTCGCGCGACGCAAGGATTATTTCGATGCCGGTGCACAGTTCGACTTCGAATCGCGCACATGGCTCGACATCTTCGTGCGCCTGAGTTCGAAAGGACTGCTCGGCCGCGATGTCGGCACGCTGCGCGCGGGCTGGATCAAGACGCCGGTCAGCCTCGACGGACTGACAGCGTCGCGTGCACCGGCATTCCTGGAACCCGCGCTCCCGACGCAGGCGATCTACCAGGGCCGGCGCACCGGCGTGGAATGGGCGATCACCCGTCCGCGTTATCAGC
The DNA here is from genome assembly GCA_902805755.1 of uncultured Lysobacter sp. GTDB lineage: Bacteria > Pseudomonadota > Gammaproteobacteria > Xanthomonadales > Xanthomonadaceae > Cognatilysobacter. The sequence continues at coordinate 720 of CADCUA010000334.1, read as the reverse complement.
TGAGCGTTGCGCATTTCGGCGGCAATGATCCCGAAGGTGTGGAACAGGGCTCCACCGTTGGCGCACGCGCGGTGTGGACGCCGCGAAAGGCGGACGGCGACGTGGTGCACGCAGGCGTGGCGTATTCGCGCGAGAACCCCTCCAGCGAGCGCGCGCGGTTTCGTGCGAGGCCGGAAGCGGGCCTGACGGACACGCGCCTGGTCGACACGCGCACGTTGGCCGGCGTGACGCACATCGAGCGCGCGGGGCTGGAACTGGTGCGCGTGCAGGGGCCATGGACGGTGCAGGCGGAATACCTGCGCGCGAACGCACGCCGTGATGCATTGCCGGACGTATCCGTATCGGGCGCGAGCGTATGGACCGGCTGGACGCTTACCGGCGAGAGCCGCCCCTACAACGGCACGCTCGGCAATATCGAGCCCACGCATGCGACGGGTGCAGTGGAACTGCTCGCGCGTTACAGCACGCTGGATCTCGACGACCCCGCCGCTCGCGGAGGGCGTCAGCGCAACTGGACGGTCGGTGCGAACTATTACCTGACCGAACATTTCAAGTTCCAGCTCAACTACGTGCGCATGCATGCCGATCGCGCGGGCGTGGTGACGGAGCCGGGGGCCGTGCTGCTACGCGCGCAGATGCATTTCTGATCTCGCGTGAGGCGGCGCGTCGACGTGCATCGGCGTGCGTCGATCGCGAGTGGTCCGCCATAGCCTCGTATCA
>CADCUA010000333.1 GCA_902805755.1 uncultured Lysobacter sp. | reverse complement strand
GGCGCGTACCGGTGGGCGCGGTTGATGCGGTCGGGGCCTGCCCGCCCTGCCCGTCGAATACCCGCAGCTCCAGCGTGCGTGCACCCTCGGGGCCGTCGAACACCGCGCTGCGCGCATTGAGCGTGCCCAAGCGCCAGCCCGGATGGGTTTCCAGCGCATCGCCGACGCGCACGCGCACCGACGTCGCGCCGTCGGGCGGCTGCAGGATCGCGACGCGCGCCTGCGGCGTGATCAGCACGCTGGTCAGCGTGAAATCGAATGCGGGCGCGGCGGCATCGCCGCCCGGGGTGCCCTGCAGGACGAAAGGTTTAGGGCGGCGGTCGGTTGAAAACAGCGGCCGTGCGCCGATCTCGCTGTACTGCGCGGCCGGCCCCAGGCGCTCGGCCGCAGGCGGCCGCAGCGGCGGCAGCGGCCGCAGCAGGCCCGGGTCCTCGGGCAGCTGCTCGATGCGACTGCCCATTCCCAGCAGCGCGAGCGCGAGCGACAGCGCCGCCCAGCCGGCAGTGACCGCGAGCAGCCAGGTCCGCGGGCCGGCGTCGTCAAAGCGCATCGTCTTCTCCCGTCGACGCACCGGGCGGCCGCGTGGCCGGCGCGGAGGTGTCGGCACCGGGGCGCAGGTAGCCGTACAGATCGAAGCTCACGTCGAGCCCGCCTTCGCCGGTCGGCTCGCCACTGGCACCGAAGAAGTGCCGCTGCGCGAGCACGTTCAGATTGCCGACGAACAGCCGCGGCGTGCCGCCCTCGAGCGAGTGCAGCACCGTCGCAAGCTCGCCCGTGCCGCAGCGCAGGCGCACCTGCACGACCACGCGCGCGTAGCGCTCGCGCGTGGTGTCGGTGACCGGGGAACGGTTCGTGATCGCGCAGCTGCGGTTGCCCGGACTGGCCTGGGCAACGGCGGTTTCCAAGCGCTGTACCAGCCCCACCGTCGCCAGTTCGGTGCTCGCTTCCTGCAGGAAACCCGGCCGTCCGGCCAGCTCCTGCTGCACGCGCTGCAGCCGCTCACGCACCAGCGGCGCCTGCCGCAGCTGCATGCGCTGGCGCAGTTCGCGCTGCTGCAACGATTCGATGCGGTCGTTCGCCTCGAGCATCGGCACGGTCCACCACGGATGGACCAGCAGTGCATAGGCGAGCGCCAGCGCGGCCAGCAGCAGGCCGAGCGCCAGCCAGCGATCGCGATCAGCGGGCGCCACGGGCGGCTCCTGCGGCGGGCTTCGTCGTCGGCTCGGGTGACAGCTCGGCAGTCAAGGTGAAACGGTCGCGCCGCGTGCTGGGGTCGGGCATCAGCGCACCGGTCAGTGCCGGCGCCCGCCACAGCGGCGAATCCTGCAGGCGGCTCACCAGCGCGGCGGCCTCCGTGCTCAGGCCGATCAATGTCATGCGGTCGCTCTCGATCGCGAGCTTCTCAAGATAGGTCGTGTCGGGCAGGCGGCGGCTGACCTCGTCCATCACCTCGACCGCCGTCGGGCGCTCGGCGCGCAGGCGGTCGAGAAACGCCTGCCCCTCCAGCAGTGCGACCAGTTCGGCGCGATCGGCTGCGGCGCGACGCGCGGGTTCGGCGCGGCTGCGGATCTGCGTCTCCAGCGTGTCGGCGGCCTCGCGGCGGTTGTCCAGCACCTGCCACAGCCAAGCCGCCGTCGCGAGTACGGCCAACGAGGCCAGCGCGATGTTCCAGATGCGCCAGCGGTCGACCTGGCGCCGGCGCAGGGCCGGGTCCAGCAGGTTTACACCCAGCGGCACACCGGCGGGGCCGGCGACGTCGATGCCGGCCAGCGTGGACGCCAGCGGGCCGAGCGCGGCCAAGTGCGGCGCGAGCGTCGCGCGCGGTACGACGACGAGCTCGGCCTCGATCTGGCCGTCAGCTTCGCGCCGGCCGATCACGCGCGCATCGAACGTCACCGCGTCGGCCGTGAAAGGGGTCTGCCGCTCGATCTCGAAGCCGACAACGTCGCGCAGGCGCTCGGCAGCAGCGGCCGGCAGCACCAGGCGGCGACGCAAGCCGCTGGCAGCCGGCAGCAGCAGCCAGCGCGGCAGCTCCGCCGCAGCCGGCGTCAGCACCGGTGCGAGCGGGTCCAGGTCGGACGCCGGGAACGCATCAGCCATGCCCGGCAGATGCCCGAGGTCGCGGATCTCACCCACGCGCTCCAGGCGCAGTTGCAATGCATCGGCCTCGCGCTGCAGCAGCAGCCGCCCGCGGTCCATGCCCAGCACCATGCGGACACGGGGTGGCAGCCACGACATCAGCGCGTGGCCCCACCAGCGGAAAAAGCCCCCGGCGCCGGTCGGAAATGTCGAGCCGCCGAAACGGGTGCCCAAGCGCCCGAACCGCGCCTGCAGCCGGCTGTCAGCCATGCGTCATCGTCCTGTGCCCGTCATCCTGGAGCCGCCTTCTTCCCAACGCAGCGGGGTGTAGACCATGCCGGGCGTCGCGCCGCTGCCGGCACGCACGACGGCGCTCAATTGCGCGACGCGGCCGTCGGGGAGGCGCGCGCGACTGTCGATACTATACGTTCCGCTTGCGCTTCCGTTCACGGCGAGTTCCGGTGGCAAGCCAACCGGCGGCTGGCCGCTGGCAGGGTCCCAGCGACGACGCTGCTCGACCAGCGTCGCGCCTTCCATGCCGAGCGCGGTCAGCACCTCCGCGGACGCGAACGCCGGCTCGGGCTGGCCGCGGCGGCTGTGCACGGTAACGTGCGGCGCAAGGCGGGCATAGATCGCAGGCGTCATCCCCAGTACCTGTTCGAGTTCGGCGATGCTTTCGAACTCGGCGTCCTTGGAGCCGTAGGGCAAACCGGCGCCGTCGTAGTCGGCATCCTCGGCGCCGGAGGGCTGCGTGAGCAGGTCGGTGTCGCGCCAGTCGATGATCGCCGCGGCGATGCGCCCGGCATCCCCCTGCTCCACCTCCACCGCCCGCAGCAGCGCGGTCAACAGGGCGACCTCGCTTTGGTTGAGGTCGACCTTCCCGTTCTCGTCGATCACCTTGACCTCGACCTGCGCGTCGCCGTACTGCCATTCATAGGGGCGCCCGTCCGGTCGCCACTGCCGGCGCACATCGGCCTGGGTCAGGCGCGTGAGCGCATATTCGATGCCCGCGCGCGCGGCGCTTTCGGCCACGAGGCCGCGCACGAGCACCCGGCCCTGCAGGTTCTCCACGCGTGCCACCAGCGCGAAGCCGCTGATCAGCCCCGTCAGCAGCGCGATCAGCCACAGCACCAGCAACAGGGCGGCGCCACGCGACTTCATGGCGTGATCTCGCTGCCGGTGCCGCCACCGGCCAGCGGGAGGCGCACCACCAGCGGCGGCCACGCACGGCCGTCGGCATCGCGCAGCGTGACCTCGACCAGCATCGGCAGTTGCTCCAGCGCCTCCCAGCGCTCGAGCCATTCGCCCAGACGGCCTTCATTGTCAAGCGCGCGATACCGGAACCGGGCGCCCTGCAGGCCTTCAACCAGGACCTCGGGCGGCCGCGGCTCCTCTTCGATCACCGCGCCGGCCTGCACCATGCTCAGCGCCAGGGTCATGCGCATGCCGCCCTCGGCTTCATCAATCGCGAAATCGTGCAGGTAGGGACCGCCTCGACCGAGGTAATCGGGCAGGTCCGCAACGAAGCGCATGCGGTCAGGCTCGCCGACGAAGCGCTGCGGCAGTGCAGTCGCCTGGTCGAAGCCGAACGCCACCGGCCGCGCGCCCGTCAGCCGCCGGCGCAGGAAGCCTTCCACGGCCCGCATCCGCTCGCTGTGCTCGGCGATTGCCTCGCCACGCGTGGTGGTGCGCATCGCCGCGGTCAGCGTTGCGAACGCAAGTGCAAGGCCGGCCGCGAGCAACACGGTGGCCAGCAGCACCTCGATCAGCGTGAAACCGCGCGCCTGACGCGTCCGGCCGTAATGGAGTGCGCGCACCCGCGTCACGGCAGCGCCGCCTCGGTGCCCGACGGGACCAGCCGGAGCGTGCGCAGCTGCAGGCGCTCGCGCGGGCCGCCTTCGTTCCAGCGCACGGCAAGCCGCAATTCGAACAGGCGCGCGGCGGCCGGCGCCGTGGCATCGGGCGGCGGCAGGGCCGGGTCCGTCCACGGTTCGACCTCGAGCGACCAGCGATAACGCCCGTCCTCGAACTCGCCTTCGCGCGTGCCGGCACGCAGCGGCTCGCCGAGCCCGGCCTGGTCGAGCAGCGACTGCGCGTGCAGCGCAGCGCGGCCGGCGTCGGTGGACCAACGCACCTGGCGCACCGCGCCCGAAAGCGTGCCGAGCAGCAGCGTGAGTGCGAGCGCCAGCAATGCGAACGCGACGATGACCTCGATCAGCGTGTATCCGCGCTGACGCGAATGCATCGGGGCAACGCAGTGGGCTCCGGCGCCTTGTAGGCGACATGAGGGCGACCGTGACGCACCTATTGGTCGAAGGCGACCTGTGGCCAGAGCCGACGTCACGGCTGCACCTCCGCCCGGCGCAGCTTCACCTGCCCGGTCATCCAGGCCACGTCAACATTCCAACCCGCGCGCTCACGGCTGAGCTGGATGCGTCCGCCGGTGGAGGCTCCATCCGGGAAGAACACGATCGCGCCTTCGCCGCGCGACGGCTGCACCTGGCGCGCGCCGTAGAAACGGATGCCGAGCGCCTCGGGCACATCGCCGGCCCGGCCGTTCGGCGCCTGCCAGGTGTGCGCGGCCGGATCGATGACGAAACGCTGCGGCTCGCCGGTCGCGATCGCGTGCGTGCGGGTGAACCGCAGCTGCGCGCTGATCTCCTTCGCACTCGAACGCAGCTGCATGCCCTTCATGCCGCCGCCCATCGCGGCGGCGGCGAGCACGCCGGCTGCGGCGATCAAGGCCACGACCAGCAGCATTTCAAGCAGGGACGTCCCGCGCATGCGCACCCGCGCACGGCTGACCCGCAGCGACGTGCGGCGGATGTCCCGTCGCGACCCGGTAGATGCGAGTCGCGCAACATCAAGTGGTCCGGCGCAACCGCCCGGCGCGCACGGCGGCTGCAGCAGGCCGCGGGCGCCGGACCCCGGCACCGTGCTGCCCTGCTCGGCGGTCGCGCCGGGTGCGGTCATGCAGGTGGTTATTCGTAACGGACGTCGGCGTCGACGCTGGTGCCGCCGGCCTTGCCGTCGCGACCCAGGCTGACCAGATCGAACGCACGGCCGTCCTCACCCGGCGCGGTGTAAAGAACCTCGTTGCCCCACGGATCCTTCAGTTCGGCCGGCTTTGCATACGGGCCGAGCCAGCCGCTGGCGTCGCCGGGCTGGGTGATGAGCTCTTCCAGCGAGGTCGGCAGGCGCCCGGTGTCCATCTGGTAGGACTCGACCTTGCCGGCGATCGTCTGCACCTGGCCCTTCGCCAGATTCGCCTTAGCACGGTCACCGCCGCCGAGCACGCGGCTGCCGACAAACGTCAGCACCGCGCCGATCAGCACGATGACGATGATGATTTCGATCAGGCTCATGCCGCCCTGGGCAACAGGCGACGGGGAACGGGTCAGTGAGCGGTTTCGCATTGCGGTCATCCGTAGTGGGGTGGCGGCCGGCCATCGGCGCGCCGACGGTCGGGTCTACATCGTGTTCGATCACGTGTCGCGGCAAGGGTTCCGGACTTGTGGCGTTTGTGGTCTGCGGTTGGAAGCCTGCGCTCGACGGTGTGTGGGCCGCGCGGCAGTGCCGCGCAAGCGCATCGCCCTCCCCGGCCGCCGGGCATCGCCCGACGGCGTGCGGCAGGCCGCGCCCCGGCCGGTGTGCCCGGCACACCGGCGTTCGCCGATGCGCGCGGCAGTGCCGCGCAAGCGCATCGGCTTGCCCCGGCCGCCGGGCATCGCCCGACGGCGTGCGGCAGGCCGCGCGGCAGTGCCGCGCAAGCGGCCTGCCTTACCCCACCGCATTGGTAAGGTCGTAGAGGGGGGTCAGGACTGCGAGCACCACCATGCCGACCACGCCGGCCAGCACCACGGTCACCAAAGGCACCAGCGCGGCCAGCATGCGATCGAGCGCGATCGATGTTTCGTGCTCGAACGTCTCGGCGGTCTTGACCAGCATCGTATCCAGCGCGCCGGACTCCTCGCCCACCTGGATCATCTGCAGCGCCAGGCGCGGGAAGCGCTTGCCGCGCGACAGCGCGTTCGACAGCGCGACGCCGTTCTTGACCTCGTTCGAGGCGACGTCGACATCCGCGGCCAGCACGCGATTGCCGAGCACGTTTCGCGCGATGCCGAGCGCGGTCAGCAGCGGCACGCCGTTGCGCACCAGCGTGCCGAGCGTGCGTGCGAGCCGGGCAGTTTCCACGCGCGCGACGAGTGCGCCGGCGAAGCGCTGCTTCAGCAGCCAGCCGTCGAACGCTTCGCGGAACGCCGGGTCGCGGCGCTTGCGGTCGAACCACCACGCCGCCAGCGCCGGCACCGCGATCAGCACGATCCACCAGTCGCGCACGAACAGCCCGACGCCCAGCACCATGCGCGTGAACAGCGGCAGCTCGGCGTCCAGGCTTTCGTACATCTGCGCGAACTGCGGCACCACGTAACCGAGCAGGAACAGCAGGCTCAGCCCCACCATCACCAGCAGGATCGCGGGATAGATCAGCGCATTGACCACGCGAGCCTGCAGCGCGCGCGAGCGTTCCAGATAATCGGCCAGGCGCGAAAGCGTTTCGTGCATGCTGCCGCCGGCCTCGCCCGCGCGCACCATGTTGATGTACAGCCGCGAGAACACGCCGTGCTGGCGTTCCAGCGCGCTCGACAGCGACGCACCACCGCGCACGCCGTCGCGCACGTCGGTGACGATGCGCTTGGCGGCCTCGTCTTCCGGCAGCTCCAGCAGGATCGTCAGCGCCCGATCGAGCGGCTGGCCGGCGCCGAGCAGGATCGCGAGCTGCTGCGTGAACTGCACCAGCCGCGGCCCTGCAAACGCACGCGGCTTGAACATCCCCTTCCACACCGACGCGCCGCCCACTTCGCTCGCGGGCCGCGCTTCCACGGGCAGATGGCCCTGCTCCTGCAGCCGCTGCACGACCTCGGCGTTGCTCGCCGCTTCCATCTGGCCGTCGAGCAATTCGCCGCGTGCATTGAGCGCTTTGTAGTGAAAGAGAGCCATCGCGTCAGGCGTCTTCGGTCACGCGCAGCACTTCCTCGATCGTCGTCATCCCGGCCAGCGCCTTGATGATGCCGTCCTCGTACATCGTGCGCATGCCGGCCTGGCGCGCGAGTTGCTCCAGCTCGCCCATGCCCGCGTGCCGCATCACGCCACGGCGAATCTCGTCGTTCATGACGAGGAACTCCATGATCGTCGTGCGTCCCAGATACCCGGTCGGCGCGAGCGCGGACGCACGCGGGTGGTACAGGTGGATGTCGCCCTCGGGCTGGTACTTGCGCAGGTCGAAGCGTTCGATTTCCTCGGGCGAGGCGGGATAACGCTCGGCATGCAGCGGCTCGAGCCGGCGCACCAGGCGCTGGGCGAGGATGCCGTTGACGGTGGAGGTCAGCAGGTAATCCTCGACGCCCATGTCCATGAGGCGCGTGATGCCGCCGGCGGCGTTGTTCGTATGCAGCGTCGACAGCACCAGGTGGCCGGTGAGCGCGGACTGGATCGCGATGCGCGCGGTTTCCAGATCGCGCATTTCGCCGATCATGATGATGTCCGGGTCCTGTCGCACGATCGAGCGCAGCGCATGCGCGAAATCCAGTCCGATCTGCGGCTTGGCCTGGATCTGGTTGATGCCCTCGATCTGGTATTCGACCGGGTCCTCCACCGTGATGATCTTGACGTCGTTCGTGTTGAGCTTGCTCAACGCGGTGTACAGCGTGGTCGTCTTGCCCGAACCGGTCGGGCCGGTCACCAGCAGGATGCCGTGCGGCTGCTCCAGCACCTTCTGGAACTGCGGCAGGAAGTTCTCGGTGAAGCCCAGGCGCTC
>CADCUA010000332.1 GCA_902805755.1 uncultured Lysobacter sp. | reverse complement strand
GGAAGTCCTGCTGGCCGTGGATCACGAGCATCGGCACCCGCCACTTCGCGACGTGGTTCACCGGGTTGAACTGCTCGTAGTTCTTCGGCACGTCATACGGCGTGCCGCCCTGCTCCCATTCGGTGAACCAGAGCTCCTCGGTCGCGTAACCCATCATGCGCTGGTCGAACACGCCATCGTGGTTGACCAGGCACTTCCACGGCTCGTTCCAGTTGCCCGCGACCCAGTTGACCATGTAACCGCCATAGCTGGCGCCCAGCGCACAGGCGCGCTTGCCGTCCAGGAAGCGGTACTTCTGCTGCGCCGCGGCCCAGCCCTTCTGCAGGTCCTCCAGCGGGCGGTCGCCCCAATGCTGGCTGATGGCGTCGGTGAACGCCTGGCCGTAGCCGGTGGAGCCGTGGAAGTCGATCATCACAACTGCATAGCCCTGCCCCGCGTACGTCTGCGGGTTCCAGCGGTAGCTCCAACCGTTGCTGAAGCTGCCTTGCGGCCCACCGTGGATCAGGAACGCGACCGGGTAGGTCTTGCCTGGCTGGTAGTTCCACGGCTTGACCACGTAGCCGTGCACCGTGTCGTTGTTCCAGCCCTTGAAGCTGAACTGCTCGAACTCGCCGAAGCGCACGTCCTTGAGCATTTCGCCGGCGCTCGGCGTCATCGCACGCACCGGGGCTCCGCCGAGGCCACCGACGAACAACTGGTCGCCGCTCTGCAGCGTATTGCGCGCGAACGCGAGCACGCCCTTCTCGATATCGAACGCCGACACGCTGCCATCTCCCACCAGCTGCGTCACGCCGCCGCTGGCGATATCGACCGCGAACAACGGATGCGTGCCCACGTGCTGCGCCGTGGTGTAGATCGTGCGGCCGTCGTCAGACAGCTCGATGTTGTCGGCCGACCGGTCCCACTTCGGCGCGATCTCGCGCGCGGCGCCGGTCGCGAGATCCATCTGCATCAGCGCGAAGCGGTCGGCCTCGAAGCCCGGCCGCTTCATGGCGCGGTAATACAGCGTGCGGCCGTCCGCGCTGAAGGCCGGGCCCGTGTCCCAAGCCGGATTCGTCGCGGTGAGGTTGCGCGCCTGGCCCGTGCCGTCGGCGTTCGCGAGGTATAGGTCGAAATTCGTCGACCACGGCTCGGCGCGGTCGGCATTGCGCGCATTGAACACCAGCGACTTGCCATCCGGCGCCCAGGTGTATTCGGTGGAATCACCGAACGGCCGCGACGGCACGTCGGCGAGCACATCGCCGCCCACCAGCGTGGCAGTCGAAACCTGCTTGCCGGCCTCGGGCAGTGACGCCACGAACAGGCGGTTCAGGCGGCCTTCGTTCCATGCATCCCAGTGGCGGATGAACATGCGGTCGAACACGACGCCCGTGTTCTTGCGCTTGCCACCTTCTTCGATGCGCTTGGCGGTGCAGGCCAGGTCGGCGCGGCAATCCGCATAGGCTTCGGCGTTGAACGCGACGCGCGTGCCGTCGGGCGACAACTGGTAATCGCCGACATCGGTCGCGAACGCGGTCAGCTGTCGCGGCGTGCCGCCGCCGACGGCGATCGCATACAGCTGCTGGCTGCCGGACTTCGCGCTCAGGAAATACACCGTCTTGCCGTCAGGCGCGAAGCGCGGCGTGTTGACGTTCCAGCCTTCGGGCGTCAGGCGGCGGGCCTGCGCCTTCTCGCGGGTTGCGTCGCGCGTCCACAACGAGGTCGAGGACTTGTTCGCGTCGAAGTCCACGACGCGCTTGGCGAACACCAGCGTGCGGCCATCCGGCGAAAGTGTCGGCGCGGAATGACGGTCCAGCGTCGCGAGGTCCCGCGCCTGCAGACCGCGCGGCGCCGCGAACGCATCGGAGGAGACCACGGGAAGCGCGGCGGCGATCAACAGTGACAGGACGGCGGGACGCAGGTTCATTCCATGCTCCAACGAAAGGCTGGCAGCGATGGTAGAGCTAGGAACGTGATGACGGCAAAGCGGCGCCGGCCTGCCCGTGAGCCGCGAGCCCCTGCCGCCAGAGCCTGCAAACCGCGCGGCTATACTGGCTCGACCGTCTGGCCCGGAGGCCGCTGTGACCGCGACTGCAAACACGTTGCCCCCGTCGACCGACGAGTTCCTGGGTCACCCGAAAGGCCTGTTCGTCTGCTTTTTCACCGAAATGTGGGAGCGCTTCTCCTTCTACGGGATGAAGGCGCTGCTGCTGCTGTACATCCTCAAGTACCACCTGTTCGGCGACGACGCCGGCTACGACCTGCTGGGCGCGTATGGCGGCCTCGTGTACGCGGTGCCGGTGATCGGCGGCCTGCTCGCGGACCGCTACCTCGGCATGCGCAAGGCGGTCGTGCTCGGCGGTGTCCTGCTGGTGCTGGGCCATATCGGCATGGCCTACGAGGGTGAAGCCGCGCGCACGGTCAACGGCGTGGTGGTGCGCGACACCGGCGCTTTGCAGGTGTTCTACCTGTCGCTTGCGCTGATCATCATGGGCGTCGGCTTTCTCAAGCCGAACATATCCACGATCGTGGGCCGCCTGTACCCCGAGAACGACCCGCGCCGCGATTCGGGTTTCACCCTGTTCTACGCAGGCATCAACGTCGGCGCGCTGTTCGCGTCGCTGATCTGCGCGTTCCTGGGCGAAACCTACGGCTGGAAATACGGCTTCGGCGCGGCAGGCATCGGCATGGTCGCCGGCCTCGTGATGTTCCTCTGGGGCCAGAAATACCTGCACGGCCACGCCGAACCGAACGATCCCGCGCGACTCGCCGAGCGCGTCGCCGGGCTGTCACGCGAGTGGTGGATCTATCTGGGCAGCTTCGGTGGCGTTCTGATTGTCTGGCAACTGATCCAGCGCACCTGGACGGTGCATGGTGCGATGCACATCATCGCCGTCGCGTTGCTGGGCTGGTTCGTCTGGTTCCTCGCCGCGCGCTGCAACCGTGTGGAGCGCCAGCAGAT
>CADCUA010000331.1 GCA_902805755.1 uncultured Lysobacter sp. | reverse complement strand
CCGCGGCGCTGGCCGCGGCGCTGCTGGCTGGTTGCAACCCGGCCGCTGCACCGCAAAAAGCCAGCGCGACGCCGCATCGCAGCTACGGCGACATCACGTTCAAGCCGTGTTCCCTGACCAGCCCGCTGAGCACCGCGAGCATCGAGGCGCAATGCGCGCGCTTTGCGGTGCCTGAGGATCGCGCCCGGCCGAATGGCCGCAAGATCCTGCTCAACATGGCGTGGCTGCCGGCCACGCAGGAAGGCGCGGCGGCGACCGACCCGGTGTTCCTGCTGGCCGGCGGGCCGGGGCAGGCGGCGACCGAGGTGTGGCCGCAGGTCGATCGCACGTTCGCCGAAGTACGCAAGAACCGCGACATCATCCTGGTCGACCAGCGCGGCACCGGGCAGTCCAACCCGCTGGTGTGCCATGACGCGAAAGGCGAGCCGGCCGCGATGGCCGAGACCGACAAGGGCGGCGCGAGCCTGGCGGAGCTGACCAGGCAGTGCCTGGCCGGCCTCGACGCCGATCCGCGCTTCTACACGACCACCGAAGCGGTGCGTGATCTGGAAGCCGTGCGCACGGCGCTGGGCGCGCCGAAGATCAACCTGATCGGCGTGTCCTACGGCACGCGCGTGGCCCAGCAGTACACCGCGCGCCACCCGGGCCGCACGCGCACGATCGTGCTCGACGGCGTGGCGCCGAACGACCTGGTCGTCGGCGCGGAGTTCGCGCGCACGTTCGACCGCGCACTGGCGCTGCAGGAAGCGCGCTGCCAGCAGTCCGCGAGCTGCAAGGCGCGCTTTCCGACCGGCCTGCGCGCGCAGTTGCGCCAGCTCAAGACAAAGCTGCAGGCGTCGCCGGTGCAAACCGACTACCGCGATCCCGACACCGGCGAGGTCAAGCGCGACACGCTCACGGCCGACACGCTGACCGGCCTGAGCCACGCGTTCTCCTACATGCCGCAGCTCGCCTCGCTGCTGCCGGTGGTGATCGACGAAGCCGCGCGCGGGCAGTACGGGCCACTGATGGCGCTGTCGAAGCTGACCGAGGAGTCGATGGGCGGGCAGATCGCGCGCGGCATGCAGATCTCGGTGATCTGCGCCGAGGACGCCGACCGTTACCGCCCCGATCCGGCCGATGCGGACACCGTGCTCGGGCCCGACCTGTCGACGATGTTCTTTTCCGCATGCGCGGCCTGGCCGAAGGGCCACCGGCCCGCGGATTTCAACAAGCCGCTGCAATCAAACGTGCCCGCGCTGCTGATGTCCGGCGAACTCGATCCGGTGACGCCACCCGAATACGGCGAGCGCGTGCTCAAGGGCCTGCCGAACGGGCGCCACGTCGTGCTGCGCGGCCAGGCGCACAACGTGTTCCAGATCGGCTGCATGCCGAAGCTTTTGAGCCAGTTCATCGAATCGGCCGATGCGAAGTCGCTCGATACCGCATGCCTGAAGAGCGTGGACTTCGTGCCGCCGTTCACCAGCTTCAACGGATGGGAGCCGTGAGCGGCGCCATCGATGCGCACTGCGCGATGGCCGCCACCGGGCGTCCGCAAACGCGGAGCCCCTCGCGCGGCACCCGCCACCGGTGCGCCCGCGGCCTGTTCGCGACGCACGAATCACGAATGACGAGCACCCGCTGCCGATGATCATCGCGAACGATCTGCGTAAATCCTTCAAGACCAAGACCGGGCCGGTGCGCGCCGTGGACGGCGTGACGTTCCAGGCGCGCGATGGCGAGATCACCGGCCTGCTCGGCCCGAACGGCGCCGGCAAGACCACCACGCTGCGCATGCTGTACACGCTGATGCAGCCCGACAGCGGGCAGGTGCTGGTCGATGGCGTGGATGCCACGCGCGATCCCACCGCGGTGCGGCGCTCGCTGGGCGTTCTCCCCGATGCGCGTGGCATCTACAAGCGGCTGACCGCGCGCGAGAACATCGCCTACTTCGGCCAGTTGCACGGCCTGTCGAAAGCGCAGATCGCACAGCGCACCGCGGCGCTTTCGAAAGCGCTGCAGATGGAGGACATCCTCGAGCGCCAGTCCGAAGGCTTCTCGCAGGGACAACGCACCAAGACCGCGATCGCACGCGCACTCGTGCACGACCCGAAGAACGTGATCCTCGATGAGCCTACGAACGGCTTGGACGTGATGACCACGCGCGCGATGCGCGGCTTCCTGCAGCAGCTGCGCAGCGAAGGCCGTTGCGTGATTTTCTCCAGCCACATCATGCAGGAGGTCGCCGCGCTGTGTGACCGCATCGTCATCATCGCCAAGGGCCAGGTCGTCGCGGCCGGCACGGCGGACGAACTGCGCGCGCAGACGGGCGAGGACAACCTCGAGGATGCATTCGTGAAAGCGATCGGCTCGGAAGAGGGCCTGCACGCATGAGCTCGCTGAAGACGATGTTTGCGGTCATGCGCAAGGAGCTGCTGGATATCTCCCGCGACCGCCGCACGCTGGCGCTGGCGCTGCTGATGGGGCCGCTGATCTACCCGTTGATCATGCTCGGCATGGGCTCGCTCGCGGAAAAACGCGCGAAGACCCAGCTGGACAAGGTGCTGGAAGTGCCCGTCGTCGGGGCCGAACGCGCGCCGAACCTGGTCGCGTATCTGGCCACGCATGGCATCAAGGCGATCAAGCCGCCGGCGAACCTGGACGCGGCGATCGCGCGCCAGGACGTGGACGTGGCGCTGCAGATCGACAAGGACTTCGCGAAGAACTGGCGCGAAGGACGGCCGGCGCTGGTGGAGATCGTGCAGGACAGCACGCGGCGCGATGCTGAAATCCCCGCAAAGCGCCTGCAGAACGCGCTGAGCGGATATGGCAGCCAGGTCGGCGCGCTGCGCCTGCTCGCGCGCGGCGTCTCGCCGCAGGTCGGCCAGCCGGTCAACATCGGCAGCCGCGATCTCGCCACGGCCGAAGCCAAGCGCGGCGTGATGCTGAGCATGATGCTGCCGTACCTGCTGATCCTTTCGGCGTTCATCGGCGGCGCGTACCTGATCCTCGACGCGACCGCCGGCGAGCGCGAGCGGCATTCGCTCGAACCGCTGCTCGCCACGCCCGCGCAGCGCGGCGCGATCGTCAGCGGCAAGATCGCGGCGGCGTGTGCACTCGGCCTGTTGTCGCTGCTGCTGACGCTGCTCGCGTTCAAGGTGAGCGCGCAGATGGCATCCGGCACCGCGCGCATGCTGGACGTGAGCTTCCCCGCGATCGGCAAGATGCTGCTGATACTGCTGCCGATGCTGTTTATCGGCACCTCGCTGCTCACCCTGCTCGCGGCGTCGGCGAAGAGCATGAAGGAAGCGCAGAGCCACATGACGTGGCTGCTGCTGCTGCCGATGATCCCGACGTTCGTGCTGATGGTGAACCCGGTCAAGACGCAGCCGTGGCAGTTCGCGGTGCCGTTCCTGGCGCAGAACCAGATGATCGTGCGCGTCGTGCGCGCCGAACCGATCGACGCGCAGATGTGGGCGATCTACATGGCCGCGAGCATCGGCCTGGCGGCGGTGCTGTGGCTCGCGGCGGTGCAGCGTTACCGGCAGGAGCGCGTGGCGATCGCGGGCTGATGCGGGGGTTGCAACGCGCCAGCCGGCGCCCGCGGGACGTTCCCGCAGGCGCCTCATGTTTCTTGTTGCGATGGGCGAATATGCGCGTTGTGGTTGCGCGCCATCACAACGGTCTGGCCTGCGTCGGCGAAGCACCCGTGATGACGCGACCGGTGCCGCACGCAACCAGCCTCAGTCCGGTCGCGCCCACGCGTCCGCTGCGCGCTGCGCGGCATGTGCGGCCAGGTGCAGCGGCGCAATGAACCCGCCCAGCGCGCCGGCATCGCCCGCGCGTGCGGCGGCTTCGATGCGTGTGGCGATTGCGCCCAGCTCGCGCGCACCGACGATGCTGGCCGCGCCGCGCAGGCGGTGACTCTGGTGCGCGGCACTGGCGATGTCGCCAGCGGACAACGCGGCCGTCAGCGCCGGTAGATCAGTGGCCAGGCTCTGCACGTAATCGACCAGCACCGCCGGTGCGTCGTCGCCGAGTTCTGCGAGCGCTTCGGGATCGAATACCGGGGCATCGGGCGCCGTCGCGGGCACGAGGTCGATCGGCACGTCACCGGTCTGCGCGGTCGAGCCACCCTGAGCGGGCACCGCGCGATCTGCTTGACCGACACCAGCGATCTGCGCGCCGTGATCGCCCGGACCGTCGGCCGCATCCGGCGCAGGCGGCAGCCAACGTCCGAGCATCTGCGCGAGCTGCGGAATCGAGACCGGCTTGACCAGGCAATCGTCCATGCCCGAGGCCAGGCAGCGCTCGGCCTCATCGCGCAGCGCGGAGGCGGTGAGCGCGACGATCGGTACGTGCGCGCGGTCGCCTGTCGCTTCCTCGGCGCGGATTGCCTGCGCGAGCGCATAGCCATCCATTTCCGGCATGTGTACGTCGCTGAGCACCAGCCCGATGCCGCCGTCGCGCCAGGCCTGCAGTGCGCTGCGCCCGTCGTCGGCGGTGCGGCAGGCATAGCCGGCGAGCGCGAGCTGGCGTGCGATCACCAGCCGGTTGACCGGATGGTCGTCGACCAGCAGCACGAGTCGCCCTTCGCGTTCGGCCTGCTCGAGCGACGGTGCGGCGCCAGGTGCCGGAAGCGACATGGGTTCCAGCGCGGGCAATTCGGCGACGAGCGCGTCAGCGGGCAGGCAGGGCAGCGTCATCGTCAGCTGCGCGGTCGTGCCCTCGCCCGGGGTGCTTTCCAGCGTGAGGTCGCCGTCCATCAGTTCGGCGAGCCGGCGGCTGATCGCCAGGCCCAGGCCGGTGCCGCCGAAACGGCGTGTGGTGGTGTCGTCGGCCTGGCTGAATTCCTCGAACAATCGCTGCCGCTGCTCGCGGCTGATGCCGATGCCGGTATCACGCACGCACAGGCGCAGCGTCTGCCGGTCCGCGTCGGTGTGGATGCAGTCCAGCTGCACATCGACGCGCCCGCGCTCGGTGAACTTGAGCGCGTTCGACAGCACATTGCTCAGGATCTGGCGCACGCGCAGCGCATCGACCTCGTGCGCGGCCGCGACGCGTTCGTCGATGCGGTATTCCAGCACCAGGCCCTTGGAAGACGCCGCGCCCGAATACGCATCCACCGTCGCGCGAACGAGTTGCGCAACGCTTGCCGGTTCCGGCGCGAGTTCCAGCCGCCCGGCCTCGATCTTCGAAAAATCCAGCACGTCGCCGATGATGCGCAGCAGCGATTGCGATGACTGCTGCATCACGTTCAGCGCGCGGCGCTGGTCGGCATCCAGCCGCGTGTGCGACAGCACTTCGATCATGCCGGTGATGCCGATCAGCGGCGTGCGGATCTCGTGGCTCATCGCGGCAAGGAACGCCGATTTCGCCCGGCTCGCGCCGTGCGCCTGCGCTTCACTCGCGCGCAGCTGCTGCTCCAGGCGTTTGCGTTCGCTGAGGTCCACGGCGATCACGACCAGGCCCATCAGCTCGTCCTGCGAGCCATGGATCGCCGCGATTGAAAGCTGCACCGGCACGGCATGGCCATCGCGATGCAGCATGTCCAGCTCGATCGGGCCCTGCTGCATCTGCGCAAATGCATGCAGCGCGCGCCAGTCACCGTCGCCTGCCTCGCCCTGCACATGCAGCCCGGCCAGCATCGCGTCGATCTGCGCGGGCAGCAGGCGCGGCGCGTCGCCGGGTTGCGGCTCGCCGCCATAACGCACCGCGCGGCCGATCAGCTGCTGTGCCTGCCAGCCCAGCAACCGCTCGGCGAACGGGTTGAACCCGCTCCAGTCGCCGCGGTCATCGACCACCAGGATCGCCACCTGCGCGGCATCGAGCAGCGACTGCTGCAGCAGCACGTGGCGTTCCAGCGTGGCACGCACCTGCTCGTTGCGTTCGAGTTCGTCACCGAGCTTGCGTTCATAGGCGATGACGTCATCGCGCATTGCCAGAAACGCGTTCATGACCGTGCCCAGCTCGCCGCGCGGCCGGTATTGGGGACGCGCCGTGTAATCGCGTTGCTGCATGCGCCCGGCGATGTCGACCAGGCTTTCGACACCGCGTGATGCCTCGCGCAGCGCGCGGCGGGCGAGCAGTGTCAGCAGCGCCAGCGCCACCAGCGCAAACCCCAGTCGCAACAGGCGCACGCGCTGCTTGTGCGCGATCTCGGTCTCGACCAGCGCACCGGCCTGCAGTTCGGCGATCTTCGACAGCTCGCCGCCGGGCGCGGTCACCGGGTCGAGCGCCGCAAAGAGATCGCGCTCGATGAAGCGCACCAGCGCGGGCCGATCGTTCGCACGCAGGATCGACTCGAGCCTGCGTGCGGCCGCATCGGCGCGTATGCGCGAGCGCTGGAATTCAGTGAAAAGCTCACGCTGGCGCGGCGTGCGCGGCAACGCTTGCAGCGAGGCCCAGGACGCGTCGCTGCGTTGCAGCGCACTGGCAACGCGCGCGGCGCCGAGCGGCGGCGACAGGCGTCCATTGCGCACGCGGAATGCGGTCTCGGCAATGTCGATGCGGTACAGGTCCGCCAGCGCCTGGTCGTGCCGCATGCGCGTGAGCGCATCGGACTGCAGCTGGCGCAGCGTGCGCACGGTGTGCTGGTGGGCGGCCTCGTCGATGGCAAGCACGCCGACGAGCACCGCCAGCATGAGCGCGAACAGCGCCCACAGCTGCGCGCGGATGCTGGACAGCCCGATGCGCTCGCGCAGTGGACGGATGCGCGGCTCTGTCACCGTCTACTCCGGCCGTCGCCAGCGACTGACGGTATCGGCCAGCTCCTCGCCGGGCACCGCGTGCGCAATCAGGTAACCCTGCGCCACCGTGCAGCCCATCTCGGCCAGCAGCTGCCATTCCTCCGCGGTTTCCACGCCCTCGGCGACCGTCGCCAGACGGAGCTTGCGGGCCAGGTCCAGGCTCGCCTCGATCACCGCGCGCTTGCGCGACTCGTCGCTGGCGCCGGCAACGAAGCCGCGGTCGATCTTCAGTTCGCTGAAAGGAATGTTCGACAGCTGCGCAAGCGAGGAATAGCCGGTGCCGAAATCGTCGATCGACAGGCCGAAGCCTTTCAGTCGCAAGCGCGCAAGCACGCCGAGCGAGTCGGCGGCATTGCGCAGCAGCGAACTTTCGGTGAGCTCCAGCACGATCTCGGCCGGATCGACACCGGCCGCGAGCACGATCTGCTGCAGACGGTCGGCCGCGCGAGGATCGGCGAACGTGCCGGCAGCGACGTTGACCGACAGCTTCAGCTGCAGGCCCTGCCGCGCCCAGGTCTTCAACCAGTGGCAGCCATGTTCGAGGATGCGATCGGTCAACGCGTCGACCAGGCCCTCGGCCTCGACCACCGGAATAAAATCGTTTGGCCGGATGATGCGTCCGTCGGGACGGATCCAGCGCGCCAGTGCTTCGACGCCGATCACGCGGCCGTTGCCGAATTCGGCCTGCGGCTGGAACCACGGCACGATTTCCTGCGCGAGGATGCCTTCGTGCACGAGCGCCGGCGTGACTTCGACCGATTCCTCGTCATCATCGCGCGCCATCGCATCGCCGTAGCGCCCCAGCGTCGTGGCGAGCTTCTCGGCGGTCAGCGGTTTCTCGACGCTGCCCAGCACGCGCAGGCCGTAGGCGCGCACCATCGTCTGCACCGTGTACAGCAGCGCCGGGTCCAGCGCACTCACCACCAGCACCGAGCGCGCAAGCGCGCGCTGGGCGACATGGCCGATCACTTCGATGCCGTCCATGCCCGGCAGATCGAGATCGATCATGAGCACGTCCACCGGCCCCGGCAGGCGATCGAGAAGGTGCAGCGCGGTGGGTCCGTCATGGGCCTCGTGCGCCGTCTCGATGCCCAACTGCCCCAGCAGTCGCAAGGCCATGCGCCGCTGGAAGCCGTGATCTTCGACCACCATGACGCTTGATACCGTTGCCTTC